>JAXJRL010000088.1:0-12612 GCA_036310635.1 Muribaculaceae bacterium
CCATCAGGATGTCGAAATCCTCCACGGTAGTGTCGGTGGCGATGTACTCGGTGGAGATGCCGCCGCGCAGGTCGAGGAACAGCAGGCGTCGGCTCTGGCAGAAGTCAGTGCGGAAATTGAGGGCCAGCGGGAAGGTGCGCGACGAGTTGTCGACCATGATGTCGGCCTCGGCGACCACGCCGAAGAAACGAATCCACTTCCATTGCATGCCGAACGAGGCATTGAGGCCGATGGTGGACATGTTGTGGCCCGACATCTCCACGCCGCCGCCGAGTTCTGCACCCCAGGCGAAGCGCAGAGGGCGAACCGTGGGCTCGGTGGCCGACTGGGCCGATGCCGATGCCGCAATGGCAACCATGATGACGGCCGCCAGCATGCGGAGTTTACTAAAGCAGTGTGTTGTGATATTGTGTTTCAATGTTGCGGGGATGCTATGGGTTGGTTAGTCTTTGTGCAGTCGGAGACACACCCAGCGCTCCGAGTCGGTGTATCCCTCCTCGCGCAGACCGTGTGGCTGGGCCGCGGCCACCACCACCGGAATGTCCTCAACGTAGAATCCGCTCAGGAGCATGGTGCCACCGGGTTTGAGCGCGCGGGCATAGCGGTCGATGTCGCCTGTGATGATGTTGCGATTTATGTTGGCTATGAACACGTCGGCGGGCTCGAGGGCTGCCAGCGCAGAGGCGTCGCCGTTGATGAGGCGTATTTCCGGGTGATGGTTGAGCTTCACGTTGTCAACGGCATTGACATACGCGGCCTCGTCAATCTCGATGCCGGTCACACGGTCGGCGCCGAGCATGGCCGAGAGAATGGCGAGGATACCGGTGCCCGTACCCATGTCTATTACGCTTTTGCCGCGGAGATCCAGACTGAGCAGTGCCTTGATTACCTGCGAGGTGGTGGCATGGTGGCCGGTGCCGAAAGCCATCTTCGGATCGATGACAATGCGGTGCTCGGCCTGCGGCACATCGGTGTGGAAGCTGCTGTGGATCACCACACGGTCGCCCACCACAATGGGCTTGAAATAGTTGCGCTCCCACTCGCTGTTCCAGTCGCGACCCGGCACCAGCTCGTGCCTGACAGTGACCTTCACGCCGTCCATGCCGAAGTCGTCGATGGCCTCGGCGAGGCGGTCGGTGGAAAACTCCTTGGCCCTGACATAAGCTGTAAGGCCCTTGTCATCGGGCACAAAAGACTCGTAGCCGACATCGGCGAGGCAAGCCGCCATCAGGTCGGTGGCGTCCTCGGAGCAGGGCTCCATATCGATGCGAACCTCAATATAATCGTTCATAAGACAGTTCAAAATACATTTAATATGCAAATTTAAACATATTAACCCAAGTGGCAAAATAAAACCGAAATTTAGCCACTTTTGTAGACTTTACGGGCTGTCTGTTGGGGTATAAAAAGAGGAAGGGCGGCCTGGGGGGTCGCCGTTTCCGGAAAAATTGCTAATTTAGCGGTATGGATTTAGAATTTACTGCCCCATCGGCGGGCACCGTCATTTTTGTGGTCATTCTGGTTATAGGCATCATCCGCGTGTTCAAGCCTTTCAGCAAGAAGAAGGACTGAGCCGGGTGCATCGCGCTTCGACGCTGCTATAAACCATAGCCTAACCAACGGGAATCAAGTTCGTTCATCTGCCCCGGCTACCAAAGTATGACGGCAGCTGCACTCAGGACGCCTGCGATATGAGCCAGGCGGTGTAGCCCGCATAGGCGAGCACCAGGATTGCGCCTTCGGCGCGGTTGATAACCTGGCGCCCCCACACGCGTCCCATGATCCAGAATGCCAGGCTGGCAGCGGTGAGCACCAGCAGGTCCACTATGCCGATTGAGCCGAACTGGAGCGGACGGATGGCGGCTGCGGCACCGAGCACCAGCGTGACGTTGAATATGTTGCTGCCGATGATGTTGCCCACGGCCATGTCCGAACGTCCTTTGACGGCGGCGACGACCGAGGTGGCAAGCTCGGGAAGCGACGTGCCCATGGCCACGATGGTGAGGCCCACAACAGCTTCTGACACGCCCATCATCAGCGCCAGCGACTTGGCACTGTCAACAAACTTGTCGCCACCCCACACCAGGCCTGCCAGGCCGATGATGATGTACAGGATGGACCGCAACAGCGACTTCTCCACGGCAGGTTTCTTGAGCTCTTCCTCGATGACATCGGGCTTTGGGAGCTTCGTGTCGCAACTTGTGGCCACCTTGACCGTGTAGATCATAAACAGCGTGGCCAGCAGCAGAAGCACAATGCCGTCAGTACGCCATATCTGGTTGGTGCCAGTGCCGTTGAGGGTGCCCGAAACACCGTAAAGCAGCATGAGCAGGGCTGCCAGCACCATGAGCGGCATCTGCTGCACCATGATGGACGGGCTGACATGGATGGGACGCACCATGGCCGTCACGCCTATAATCATGAGGATGTTGAAGATGTTGCTGCCCACCACATTGCCCACGGCGAGCTGTGTGGCGCCCTCCGAGGCCGATATCATGGATATGGCAAGTTCAGGGGCCGATGTACCCAGGGCGACGACGGTGAGGCCGACGATGAGGTCGGACATCCCGAAACGACGAGCTACGGCTGACGATCCGTCAACGAGAAGATTGGCCCCATAGAGAATCACGGCGAGTGACACAATGAGCCATACGATGTCTAAAATCATGTTTTATGCGAGTTAAGTTTTTGTTATTCTTATGAAAATCAGCGGATAGCCACCTTGTATGCGGCCTGTCCGGCTTTAACGATATAAACGCCTGAGGGGAGAGGAGTGTTGAGCGGCACCTTCCTGCCGGAGACATGGTAGGCCGAAGCGGTGACGCCGGGTGGACACGCCACATGGATGCAGCCATTGATGACCCTGACTGCAACCTGTGGTTTTTCAACATCGATGGCGGAACCGCTCTCCAGAATGTATTTAAGCCCTGCATAAGCATCGATGGCTCCTGAGCCCCAGCGCGGGTTGTCGATGTCGGCAAAGTTGGTGCGCGCAGTTTTCTGTGCCACCTCTATGGCACGCTCAATGGTGAGCGAGGGATCGGCCTGCAGCCACAGCGCGAGTATGCCTGCAGCGGCGGGCGACGCCATCGATGTGCCGCATTCCTGATACCAGGCGTAGGTGTTGCCACCCACTGTTGCCGTGTGGGCCAGTTCAGCGTCAGGGTGCTTGGACAGGTATGGTCCGCTCATTGCCGACACCACGGTGTTGCCCGGCGCGCAGATATGTGGCAGCGGAGTGCCATCAGCCAGCCTGCCGTATGAGCTCCATTCGGTGGCTGTGTTCACCTCGTAATTGAAAGTGTGGGGAGTGTCGCTTCCGACCACTGGCACCGAGTTGCGGCTGTTCCACGAGCCCACACACATCACCCTGCCATTGGCGCATAGATTGCTCACCGAGAAGTCGGCATTGCCGTCCACCATGCCGGGCGCGGCATAGTTGCGCATGAACGAGCTGGTGCCGTCGGTGAAAACTGTGAGCCCTGTGCCGTCCTTGCCGCGCACACGCCATCCAGCCATATATCGCGCCCAGTGGTTGCCGCCCGGCAGTTCCTCGTAGGGATTGATATGGTAGTCAAGCGCAATGGTGAATCTGCCGTTGGAGGCATCGGTGCCGTATGCGCCCCGGATAAAGCAGTCGGAGGTGAAGAGGCTGTCAAACACGGCGCTGTTCCTGCCGTCAAGCACAAACTTTCCTTCGGTAGCGCCGTCGGCACCCGGGCCAATCCATGGGCCGACATAGGAGTAAGTGCGTGTCACAATGTCCCATACCACCAGCTGAATATCAACCGGCGTGGCGTCGCGGCTCCAGATGTCGATGGCACCGAGCACGTCAAAGCCCGCCCAGGTCTTGACCGACTCAAAAAGCGAACCCACCACCGGCATGCCGTCGATGTGAAGGGGGCTGTCATCGCCAAGGGTGTGGACGAGCGAGAAGGCGCGGTTGCCGTTGTTGCCCGAGGAGAAACAGATCAGGGCATCGTCGGCAAGGAGGTCGAGATAGCGGTTCACCAGGTCTGTGCCGTCATGGGGTCCGAGATATGAGCCCATCGAGAGGTTGATGACGGCGGGCTTGCCCTGTTCACGGGCATAAGCGCAAATGTCCTCGATGCCGCAGAGCAGACCCACATCGCTCAGCGTGCTTGCCGAAAGGGCCATGGTGGCACCTGGAGCCATGCCGTAGTAAGGATTGTCGGTGCGGCTTCCGGCCATGATGTTGGAAACATGGGTGCCGTGAGTGTCCCTGTCGGTGTCGTGCTGAAGCTGTGCGCCGGTGTGCAGCGAGGAGCCGGGCGCCCACACGGAGCGCAGACCGATGGTGTCAACGTAGGTCGACATCATCCCCACCCTGCCCTGCAAGGCAATGTGGTGCGGGTCAATGCCAATGTCGCACACGCCGGCCACTATCCCGCTGCCGTCATAGCTCGTCGACAGGCCGTTGCCGGCATGAACAGCGTCAACACGCGATGCCGCGCGGCTGTGGTCGGCGACTGCCGCGGCCTTGCGGGCCACTGACAGCCGGTTCACAAAATGCAGACGGCCCGTGTCCTCGACCAGCTCGGGCGGCATGCAGGCCAGAGCCATGTCGCCGCGGGTGTAAAACACCGTGGCGCCGAGGGTCTGCAGGCTGTCGGCTCCGGTCTCGGCATTGGCCATCTGCACGATGACGGGAACAAGAACGCGCTCCCCGGAGGGTGCGCGACGATGCGCATATGATTTCACCAAATGGCTTACCGTGAGCGAAGTGCGAACATCTTTACGCACGTCAGCGCGGGAGCTTCCCGCGGCAATCACCGTGGCAAGGGCGAGAATGAGATAGTGTGGTCTGAAATGTGACAAGTGACGGAGGATGGTGCTGTTAACAACACAGTGCCCGAGCCCGGAATGAATCGGGTGCGGGCACTGTGTTTTATGTGGGAGTGGTGTGATTAATCAGTCAATAAGTTCCGGTTCACTTCACCACCACGCGGCGGCTCTCGGAGCCGTTGACATTGATGATGTAGATGCCGGGGGTGAGGTTCTGGGTTGAGACGGTTGCCTGCTCGCCCTGCTCTGAGGCAGTGGCCACCAGGTTGCCGGCCATGTTGTAGACCTTCACGTCCATGCTTGCGGCACCGGCGATGGTGGCGGTGTAGGCGCCGCCCTCGTTGGTGAGGATGAGTTTGGACTGGTCAGCGCGGATGTCGCTGACACCGCTGTACTTGACAGCCTCGAGGAGGCCCTTGAGCGAGTTGAACTTGCCCTGGCCGCAACGCTTGGGATCGGCGAGGGTGGCCTCGTCGTTGACGCCGGCCTTGCGCACAACCTCCTTGGCCTGTGCGGGAGTCAGACCGGGATAAGCCTGGAGCCAGGTGGCGATGCAACCGGCCACGAAGGGCGAAGCCATCGAAGTGCCGCACATGTCGCCCCAGTAGTAGTGACGACCGTTCCACTCGAAGTCGGCGGTGTAGTTGCTGTTGAGCTTGCTGGCGTCCATGCCGTCGGTCAGGTAGGAGTTGATTGACGAGATGAGGGTGGCGCCCGGAGCGAGGATGTCGGGAAGCACGCGGCCGTCAACCAGAGTGCCGTAGCTGGAGAAGCCGGTGCGCTCGTCAAGGTTGAACTTATAGCCGTAGACACCGTTGGCCAGGACGGGGAAATTGACCGCGGTGGTGTAAGAACCTACTGAAATCACGTTGGGGGCGCAGCTCATGTTGTTGATCGAGAAATCAGGGGTGGCATTGTCCCAGCCAGCCACGCCCATGCCGCTCATGAACACAGCGGCGCTGGAATTGGTGGGGCGGTTCACAACGTCGATGCGCTGGCCGTCCTCGCCGGTTACGACGAAACCGAGCTTCAGGTTCTTGTCGGAATTAGTCATCGAGTTGAAGGTGAGAGTATAGGAAACGCTCACATTGTAACGGCCGTTGTCGTTGTTGCTGCTTGATTCGGTGGTGATGAAGTAACCGTCGGAGAAAGCCTCGTCGAACTCGGCGGCGTGCTTGTACGAGGGATCGTTGTATTTCTTGGTGGTGAGGGTCACATCGCCGTTCACATCATAGGTCCATGAAGGAGCGCCCTTCTTGGCATCGTAGAGGAAGAACTGGAGTTTGAACTTCTTGTCGGAATTGGAGTAGATCTGGATGTTGCCGGTGTGGGTGCCAACGGAGTTGAGCACGGTCTGCACCTTGTTGTCAGAGCCGGAGAATGTCTTGGTGATGGAAATGTTGTCCTCGCCGTCGTTGCCGGCCGACACGCAGATGATCACATCCTTGCCGTAGTTGTTGAGGGCGCGGCCGATGGCGTCGGTGCCGTCGTGCGAGCCGAGTGTGGAGCCGAGCGACAGGTTGATGACTCCGGGCTTGCCTGAAGCCTTGATGTAGTCCACCATCTTGCCCACGCCGGCAATGATGTTGGCATCGTAGAGCTGGCCGCAACCGGCAATGATCTCAGCACCGGGAGCGCAGCCGTAGTACTCGTTGCGACGTGAAGACAGTGTATTGGCGCCGCCGGAGGAAGTGATGGCGGCGGTGCGACCGGCGAGGGACTTGCCGCCCACAGTGCCGTTGCCCTTTTTGTTGAAAGAGCCGGCCATGATGCCCATGGTGTGGGTGCCGTGGTCGTTGTTCTTGGTGTCGGTGGTGAAAGCGCTCACCTTTTCAGGAGTGAGGTAGTCGTTGGAACCGCCGGTGGTGCCCGGGAAGTTGTAGACAGCCTTCACACGGGGAGCGGAGAGGTCGCTGGTGAGGAAGTTGAGGTGGTTGGGGTCCACACCGTTGTCGAATATGCCGCAGACAACGCCGGTGCCGTCGTAAGCGGGACGGGTGCCGTCGCCGGTGAGCACGTCGTTGTGGTTAGTGGCCTTGCGCGCGTTGATGGTGTTGACGGCGAGAGGTTTGGGGAAGTTCACCTCTTTCACGGCATCACTTTCGGCCAGTTCGAGCACGTCTTCCATGAGGCCGCTGGCAACGACAACGTCACCGACCACGGTCTCCACTTTCAGGCCATAAGCCTCGATGTCGGAAGCTGTGGCGCCGTCGGCAAGGATGATTACCGCGCCCACAGGCGAAGCTGAACGCGACACAGCGTCGAGGCTGAAGGGCATGTCGGCGGGGCAGGCTATGAGCGCGCCGGGGTTAAGTTTTGACAGACGGTATGCCTGTGCTATCTGAAGCGATGCGGCATCCATTTTCAGCCCAGCGGCGGCCGGTGATGAGGCGGCAGCGGCGAGCAGAAGGGTGTAGAGTAATTTTTTCATAAATCTTCAGCAGTTGAAGTGTATGTGATGATTAATTTTACCTTAGAAAGTTCCCTATCGGGCCCTGTGTCCGGAATCTCTGGCATCCGGACACGGGTGGTTGGTGCATGGCACCGGGTTACAAGGATTGGCAAAGATATGAATTTTTTTGAAGAATTTCGCAAAATGACCTCCAAAAATGGCGATGCCCGTATTTTTAACTAAAAAACGACAGAATTTACATGCCGGAAGTGTCGAATTTTAGCATTTTCCGGTCACTGAACCCGAACGCCGCCGCAAGCGTTTATACATAAGAACTAACTCAAAACACACATATTCACATTACAATTATGAAAAAATACGGAATATATTACGGCTCCATGACCGGCACCACCGCCGATGTGGCCGCCCGCATAGCCAAGGCTCTCGGCGTGGCCGACGCCGATGTGCACAACGTTGCCGACACCGCTCCGTCAACCCTGGGCGACTACGAGGTGCTGATTTTCGGCACCTCCACCTGGGGCGACGGCGAGGTGGAGTCGGACTGGTACGACTTTCTCGACGGCGCCGAGGTGATGGACCTCAAGGGCAAGAAGATAGCATTCTTCGGATGCGGCGACGAGAGCATGAGCACCACATTCTGCAACGGTGTGGGCGAACTCTACAAACGCATGAAGGGATCCGGCGCCGACCCCATCGGTGCCTACAACGTGATTCCCTACAAGTTCGACAACTCCGACGCCATCATCGACGGCGTGTGCGTGGGTCTGCTCCTCGACGAGGTGAACCATCCCGAGCTCACCGACGAGCGCATCAAGGCCTGGACCGAGCTGATCAAGCACGAATAAAGCTCCACTGACTCATACAACGGCGTTCCGGCAGGGCTCAGGCTCTGTCGGGGCGCCGTTCTGTGTCCGCGGGCAGGATGAACCAAGGAAGGCGACGCCCTGCCGATATGACGCCGTTCTAATTAAAAAATCAAAAATCCGGGATAAAAACGCCCAAAAGCCTCGCGCGTATTAAAGGAATTCATTACCTTTGCAAGATTAAAAAGCGTGGAGCGCAACCACGGCGGCAACTGTCCGCACCAACGGCTCGCCTTCCGCGCAGACTGAACAAAGACCAATGAGTGTAACCTTCGATAAAGACAGCATAGCACGCTTCCGCGACCTGGTGGCCGACGCGCGACGCATAGTGATCACCTGCCACCTGGCCCCCGATGGCGACGCCATAGGCTCGTCGCTGGCCATGGCCCATCTGCTGCGCGGCATGGGCAAGAGCGTGCGTGTGCTGACCCCCGACGAGATGCCCCATGCGCTGAAAATGCTGCCGGGCACCAAATCGGTAATGGCATGGTCGAGCTTCGGCGCACACGCCGAGCGCTCCGTGGCCGATGCCGATCTGATTCTCTGCCTGGACTACAACGCGCTTTACCGCACCAGCCGTTTGGAGCCGTTCCTGCGCGCATCGCAGGCGCCGAAAGTGCTGATTGACCACCACAAGGAGCCCGAGGACTTTGCCACGGTGGCGTTCTCATATCCCGACATGTCGGCCACGTGCGAGCTCTGCACCCTGCTGATCGAGGCCTGCGGCTGGTGGCCGCTGGTGACCACCGAAATCGCCACATGCCTCATGGCCGGAATCATCACCGACACCGGCGGATTCCACTACAACTCGTCGAACCCCGAACTGTTCGACGCCGTGGCACGGCTGATGCGCCTCAAGGTGGACAAGGACTGGCTGATGCGCTGTCTGGTTGACACCAAAAGCGCCGACTCCATGCGCCTGGAGGCCTACGCCCTGTCGCAGAAGATGGAGGTGGATGCCGACGCCCACGCCGCGCTGATAACCCTGTCGCGCGACGAGCTCAACGAGCACCACTACAAGAAGGGCGACACCGAGGGCCTGGTGAACAAGCCGCTCGCCATTCCCGGCGTGGTCTACAGCGTGTACCTGCGCGAGGAAGCGGACTATATAAAGGTGTCGATGCGCAGCCTCGGCGACTTCCCCGTGGACCTGCTGTGCAAGACCCACTACTCCGGAGGCGGACACCTCAACGCCGCCGGCGGCGAATTCCGCGGCACTCTCCGGCAGGCCGTGGACATTTACCACTCCATGCTCCAGGACAACAAGAAACTGATAACGGAAAAAGCGCTACACTATGCCACACGCTGACCTTGCGGCGCCCAACCGGACCAAAGAAAATTTTTGACCATCAACATTAATATATAACAAACACAAACCAATCGAAACCCTCGCATTCCGGGCAAAACGGCACGGGCATGCGAACTCACATAACACCATTTATGCGACTAATCAAGAAGTATCTGGCTGCTGCGGCAGCAGTGGTCCTGGCCTTAGGTGCTACATCGTGCAAGGACTCCAAGAGCTATGCCCAGCTCCTTGAAATCGAGACAAAGGCCGTGAACCAGTTCCTGGCCGACCAGCGCGTGGACAACACCATCCCCACCGACACCAACTTTGTGTTCGAAACCGGTGAGAACGCCCCCTACTACCGCCTCGACGAGGACGGCAACCTGTATATGAAGGTGCTCAAATACGGCACCCGCGGCAACTGGGCGAAAGATGACGAGATAGTGTTCTTCCGATTCACACGTTACAACCTGGAGGAATACAAGAACGGCGAGCTCCCCAAAGGCAGCGGCAACGAGACCGACATGAGCTACATGAACTCATGGTTCCGCCTGAACAACTACACCCTGGAATCGTCCTACCAGTGGGGCGCCGGCGTGCAGACACCCCTGCAGTTCCTGCCCATGGACTGCGAGGTGAACCTGGTGGTGAAATCGCAGTACGGTTTCTACAGCGAGACCTCCTACGTGCTCCCCTTCCTTTACACTCTCCGCTACTACCGTCAGAAGACATAAACCGTCTGACACCCGCCACGGCCCCGTTCCGGCCGTGGCAACCCCTTCTTCCCCTTCACAGAAAAACAAATTCTAAACAAATAACCCACACCTAAATCCTTAAGTCGAAATTATGACCCTTATCAAGTCCATTTCCGGCATTCGCGGCACCATCGGCGGCCGCCCTGGCGAGGCCCTGACCCCCATGGACATCGCCAAGTACACGGCAGCATATGCCACCTTCATTGACCGCACCACCACCAAGCCCTATCGTTCGATAGTTGTGGGACACGATGCCCGCATCTCGGGTCCCATGGTGATCGACATCGTCATCGGCACTCTCATGGGCATGGGATTCGATGTCATCAACATCGGCCCGGCCTCGACCCCCACCACCGAACTGGCCGTTACCCTCGAGGAGGCCTGCGGAGGTCTGATTCTCACCGCATCGCACAACCCCAAGAACTGGAACGCCCTGAAGCTCCTCAACGAGAACGGCGAATTCCTCACCGGCGACGAAGGCCAGGAAGTGCTCCGCATAGCCAACGAGCGCGACTACACCTTTGCCGACGTGGACAACCTGGGACACCATCTTAAGAACACCACCTACAACCGCCGCCACATCCAGAAAGTGCTGGCTCTGCCGCTGGTTGACACCGAGGCCATCCGCAAGGCCAACTTCACCGTGGCTGTCGACGCCGTCAACTCCGTTGGCGGTGTGGTCATCCCCCAGCTTCTGCGCTCGCTCGGCGTATCAAACGTCATCGAGCTCAACTGCGACCCCACAGGCAACTTTGCCCACAACCCCGAGCCCATCCCCGAGAATCTGGAGCAGATCTCGCAGCTGGTCAAGGACTCAGGCGCCGACGTAGGCTTCGTTGTAGACCCCGATGTTGACCGTCTGGCCATCGTAATGGAGAACGGCGAGATGTTCGTGGAGGAATACACCCTGGTATCAATCGCCGACTACGTGCTGGCCAACACCCCCGGCCCGGCCGTGTCCAACCTGAGCTCTAGCCGCGCGCTGAGCGATGTGGCCGCACGCCACCGCTGCCCCTACGTTGCCTCGGCCGTTGGCGAGGTGAACGTAACCACTCTGATGAAGCACATCCGCGCCGTGATCGGCGGCGAGGGCAATGGCGGAGTCATCTACCCCGAACTCCACTACGGCCGCGACGCCCTGGTGGGTGTTGCCCTGTTCCTCACCCTGCTGGCAAAGAGCGGCAAGAAGGTGAGCGAGCTCAAGGAGACATATCCCCAGTACGCCATCGCCAAGACCAAGGTGCAGCTCACCGACGGCATCGACATCGACGCCATCTTCGAAGCCGTGAAGGAGAAATACGCCGACGAGAAGATCACCGACATCGACGGCGTGAAGATCGACTTTCCCCACAGCTGGGTTCACCTGCGCAAATCCAACACCGAACCGATCATCCGCATCTACTCCGAGGCTCCCACCATGGAGGAGGCCAAGGCACTGGGCCAGACCATCAAGGACCTGGTACAGGAGATGTCGGCTGAATAAATAAGCACACCGTACACACGAGCGGTGCGCCAGATCCCTGAGGACGGGAAGATGGCGCACCGCTCGCTATTTTTTTGCCGGCCTGCTGTCAGGTCTGGAACACGTAGCCGTAGCCCGGGCGGGCCACTATCAGGCTGTCGTAGGGGCGTATCTTCTGGCGGAGGCGGGTGATGTTCACATCAATGACACGGTCCAGCACCACAACCTCGTCAGGCCAGATACGGCTCAGCAACTCGCCGCGGCTGAACACATGGTTGGGCTGCGACATAAGCATGGCAAGGAGTTCGAACTCCTTGCGCGGCAGCTTTACGACCTTTCCGTCAACGCGGCACAGCTTCTGGTCAGGCACCACCTCCAGGCCCTTGCAGACCATCGAATCCGTTTTCGCCTCATCGGACTGAGTCGATCGGCGCAACACAGCCTTGACACGCGCCAGAATGTTGCGGATGGAGTAAGGCTTGGTTATGTAGTCGTCGGCTCCAAGCTCAAGACCGGCCACCATGTCGTCTTCCTCGGTCCTGGCCGTGCAGAAAATGATGGGCGTCCGGGCTGTAACCGGATTGTTTTTGAGAATGGATGCCAGCTGAGTGCCGCTTATCTGCCCCATCATCACATCGAGCAGAAAGAGCGAATAAACCGACAGGTCCATGGCCAGCGCCTGTTCCGCGCTGTAAGCCACATCTACATCATATCCGTCTGCCTCCAAATTGAATCGCAGGGCCTCGCAAAGGGTCTCCTCATCGTCGACCACCAGAATGCGAACCCTGTCGCCTGAATTAGCCATATATACACATTTACAATTAAATCAATATGCAAATTTCACAATAAAAAGCCGACAATCCAAACCCAGTCGCCAAAAATATTTATTGCCGTTTGTGAAACTATGCCTAAATTTGCCTAATAACGCGAGTTCGGGATAAGAATGCCCTGAAAAAAGTTGAATCGGCAGCTTGAAAAAGTTGCCGATTCTTTTGGCAATCTCATTGATGTTTAGTAATTTAGAG
>JAXJRL010000089.1:0-11888 GCA_036310635.1 Muribaculaceae bacterium
AATATAGTACAAAGGTACAAAATAAAATTGACATACACAAATTTTGTATGCCATTAATTTTCAAGAAATTTTAAGTCCCAAATTCTAATAGCCTCGTATCGAAAGTGTCAAAGACCCGATCCGTCGGTAGCCACGCTGCACTGGCGTTTCACCGAGGCCAGCGGCAAGCAGATGATCCTGGAGATTGTTGACGGCGAGCTGCATTTCTTCGACAGCAAGCTTGGCGTGTTGACCAACTCGCCCGGCTACGAATGGCAGATTACCAATCTGAACAACTATGTGAACCTGTATCCCGGCGGTGCCAATCCTCAGAAAATCGGGGAGATGGACCTGCGCGCATTCGGCGGCGGCAGCGGCTTCCGCGGGCTGCCCGGCGACTTCACTCCGCCCTCGCGATTTGTCCGTGCGGCATTCTTCAGCCAGACGGCCCGACAGCAACCCACGGCAGGTGCAACCGTTCGCCAGGCGTTCCAGATACTCAACAACTTTGACATCCCCATCGGCGCGCAGTGGCCTATGGACAAGGCGGTTCCGGCCGACCTGCCCAGTGCCACACAGTGGACCTGCGCCAGCGACGTGACCAACCGGAGGTTCTATTACCGGACCATGTACAACAGCGCCATACGCTGCTTCGATGTTGCTGCCATCGACTTTGCCACCGTGAAGTTCCAGATCAATCCGCTTGACGATGTGACCGAGCAGCCGGTCTATATGGTGCCGGTGAAGTAGGTCCCTACCCTTTTTCAGACCTTATAGCCTTTATAGCTTTTATAGCCTTAACGGGCCGCGGGCAGATGCCTGCGGCCTGATTTTTTGTGCCGTCACGGCATTATCACATTTTTTTTGTAACTTTGTGGGTAAATACCTTTTTGACCCGCCACATGCCATGAGCGATACCGAAGATAAAGAATTCACCACACCAGAGAACCCCGACGACGCATCAGAGAACTCCCGCACCGACGATTTCGGCTACACCGAAGGCGACGAGGCAAGCACCGACAGCGATGACTCCGGCGCGGAGAACGAAGACGAGAATGATGCCGGAAGCGAATTTGACGATGACAGCGAATCCGCTGAGCCGGATGATGCCGCAGATGATGTGCCGGCAGGCGCACCCGCACCGGCACGGCCCTATGTATCAGGGGCTCAGGTGCCGAGGCATCTGCTGCAGGGCATGTACCAGAACTGGTTTCTGGAGTATGCGTCGTATGTGATTCTGGAGCGTGCGGTGCCCTCGATCGAGGACGGACTGAAGCCTGTGCAGCGCCGAATACTGCACTCGATGAAGACGCTTGACGACGGCCGATTCAACAAGGTGGCTAACATTGTGGGCAACACGATGCAGTACCACCCGCACGGCGATGCGTCGATCGGCGACGCGCTGGTGCAGCTGGGCCAGAAGGACCTGCTGGTGGAGACGCAGGGTAACTGGGGCAACATACTGACTGGAGCATCGGCGGCTGCACCGCGATACATTGAGGCTCGCCTGTCGCTCTTCGCCCTGGATGTGCTCTACAATCCCAAGATTACAGAATGGACGCTCAGCTACGACGGCCGCAAGAAGGAGCCGGTGACTCTGCCGGCCAAATTTCCGCTGCTGCTGGCGCAGGGCGCCGAGGGTATAGCCGTGGGCCTGTCGTCGAAGATACTTCCGCACAACTTCAACGAGCTGATAGACGCCGCCGTGGCCTATCTGCGCGGCGAGGACTTCACGCTGTATCCCGACTTTGTGACCGGCGGCATGATAGACGTGAGCCGCTACAACGACGGCCAGCGCGGCGGCACGCTCAAGATACGCTCAAAGATAGAGAAGGTGGACAACCGCACGCTGGCCATCACCGAGATACCCTACGGCAAGACAACGGGCACACTCATCGACTCGATACTCAAAGCCTTTGAGAAAGGGAAGATAAAGATCAGGAAGGTGGAGGATCTGACGGCTGAAAATCCGCGCATCCTGGTGCATCTGCAGCCCGGCACATCGTCGGACAAGGCCATCGACGCGCTGTATGCGTTCTCGGACTGCGAGGTGTCGGTTTCGCCGAACTGCTGCGTGATCGAAGACCGCAAGCCCAGGTTCTTAGGTGTGAGCGATGTGCTTCGCCACAGCGCGGACACCACGATGAACCTGCTTCGCCGCGAGCTGCAGATCACCATCGACGAGCTGAGCGAGCAGCTGTTCTTCGCGTCGCTGGAGCGGTTCTTCATAGAGAAGCGCATATACAAGGACAAGGCTTACGAGCAGGCGGCGGACCTGGACGCGGCCATCGCCCATGTGGACGAGCGACTGGAGCCTATCAAAAAGAAACTTCTGCGCGAGGTGACCCGCGACGACATACTGCGGCTGTTCGAGATAAAGATGAAGCGGATACTGCGCTTCAACTCGGACGAGGCCGACCAGCTGATTGCCAACCTGCAGGCACGCATCAACGAGAACGCCGACCACCTGGAGCACATAGTGGACTACACGATAGACTGGTACGAGCGCCTCAAGGAGAAATACGGCGAGGCATACCCGCGCCGCACGGTGATCCGCAACTTCAACTCGATCGAGGCCACGCAGGTGGCTGAGGCCAACGAGAAGCTGTACTTCAACAAGGAGGAGGGCTTCATAGGCACGGGTCTGAAGCGCGACGAGAACACGGAGGTGGTGTGCTCGTGCTCGTCGATCGACGACATAATCCTCTTCTACCGCGACGGACGATACAAGGTGATCCGCGTGGCCGACAAGATATTCGTGGGCAAGAACATAATCCACATGGCGGTGTTCAAGCGCAATGACAACCGCACACACTACAATGTGATTTACCAGAACGGCCGCGGTGGCGCCTACTTCATGAAGCGCTTCGTGGTGACCGGCATAACGCGCGACAAGGAGTACAACCTGACGCAGGACCGTCCGGACAAGCCCGTTCCGGGCAGCCGCGTGGTGTGGTTCACGGCCAACCCGAACGGCGAGGCGGAGGTGGTGCGCGTCACGCTCAAGCCCAAGCTTCGGCTGAAGAAGCTGCAGTTCGACGTGGACTTCGGCGAGCTGGCACCGAAGGGGCGTCAGGCGCTTGGCAATCTGGTGACTCGCAACGAGGTGCACCGTTTCTCGCTCAAGGAGAAAGGCCAGTCGACGCTGGGCGGACGCCAGGTGTGGTTCGACCACGATGTGCTGCGCCTCAACTACGACGGACGCGGCGAGCTGTTGGGCGAGTTCCAGGGCAACGACCGCATCCTGGTGGTGCTCAAGAACGGCGAATACTACACGTCGACCTACGAGGAGACCAACCACTACGAGGACAACATACTCAGGATAGAGAAATTCCGTCCGGGGCACATATACACGGCCGTGCTCTACGATGCCGACAACGGCGGGTTCCCGTACATAAAGCGATTCTCGTTCGAGCCTACGCAGCGCCATGTGAGCTTCATAGGCGACAACCCCAAGAGCCGCCTTGTCTCGCTGACCGACGCCGTCGGCGCACGTTTCAGCGTGACCTTCGCCGCTCCTGACGATTTCCGCGAGCCGATAGTGATAGACGCGGCCACGTTCATAGCCGTGAAGTCGCTCAAAGCCAAGGGCAAGCGCCTCACGGCATGGACCGTTGACACCATCACCGAGATAGAGCCGGATCCGACGGTGGACATTCCTGACGAAGTGTTTGAGGAGGAGACCGACAGCGACGCTGACGCCGACATGGAGATAGAGCCCGAGCGCAGCGACAGCGAGGTGCGCGACGAGATCACCGGCCAACAGCGCCTCTTCACCGACGAGTCCAAGGAATAGTCACAGGCTCGATTACCTTAATTGCTTAAAAACATAACCATCTGGCAATGAAACGTATACTGACGTTAACAGTTGCGGCCGCACTGAGCGCCTCCGCCACCATGGGACAGACCGTGGCGCAGGAAGCGGAGCGACCGCTCAGGCCGGTGCTGTCGGCCTTCACGGTCGAAGCCGGCACATCGCACCTTGCCGACACCTATCTGTCGCCCCTGCACTATTCGGGCTGGCACACATCGCTGCTGTACGAGCGGATGCAGGCTATGGCCTTTGCGCCGGAGAGATGGGTGATGCAACTTGATTTTCGCGCCACGGCCGACTGTGCCAAGAATCCGGCCCGCAACGCCAACCTGTGGAACTTCGACCTGGAGGGGCGGTGGACCATGATGCGGCGCTGGCAGAATCCGTTCGACGTGGACAGGCTGACCCTGGCCGTGGGACCGGGTGTGGCGCTTCGCGGCGGCGCACTGTACCTGCCCCGCAACGGCAACAATCCGGCGGCAGCGAAGGGGTCGCTGACGGCCGACGTGCGCGGCATGGCGTCGTACTCAATGCGGATAGGGCGCCTGCCTGTGGTGCTCCGCTATGAGGCCGCACTGCCCACGCTGGGTGCATTTTTCTCGCCCGACTACGGCCAGCTGTACTACGAGATATGGCTCGGCGACCACGGCTCGCTGTGCCATCCGGCATGGTGGGGCAACTATTTCTCGCTTGACAATCTGCTCACTGCCGACCTTCGGCTGGGCGGCACCACCATCCGCGTGGGCTACCACAACCAGGTGTTCTCAACCAAGGTTGACAACATAGTGACGCGCCGGGTGACGCACGCCTTCACTGTGGGCATCGCCACCGAATGGATTTCGCTGTCGGCATCGCAGCACAAGCGCAACCGTGCCGACGCACGCATCGTCTCCGCCCTTTACTGACCCTTAATATTATGGCAAACAGATCCATATACTCAACTCTGACGGCTCTGGCCGCGGCCGCCGTGATGCTGGTGACACCCTCGTGCCACAGCATAGACAACTATGACAACACTGTCAATGACAACTTCCAGTTGCTCTGGGAGCTATTTGACGAGCACTACTGCTTCTTCCGCGAAAAGGGTGTGGACTGGGACTCGGTATACAATGTATACCGCCCACGCGCTTTGGCCTGCCGCACGCAGGCCGAGCTGTTCAACACCTGCGCCGACATGGTGAACGAGCTTCGCGACGGCCATGTGAACATAGCCTCGGCGTTCAACACGTCGTACTACCGCGAATGGTGGTCGGGGTATCCTCAGAACTTCAACCAGCGCGTTCTTGACCAGTATTATCTCTATTTCAACCAGCACAGCGTTGGCGGCTCCACCTATGCGGTTCTTCTGCCCAATGTGGGCTACATACGCATTCCGACGTTCACGAACGGCATAGGCCAGGGCAACATTGACTATATTTTCAACTATCTGGCAACATGCCAGGGACTTATAATCGATGTGCGCAACAATGGCGGCGGCTCGATGGAGAATGTGGAGCAGTGGGTGCAGCGGTTCATAGACAAGAAGACGCTGATGGGCTATATCAGCCACAAGACCGGACCGGGGCACGATGACTTTTCGGAGCCCTACGCATATTACTATGCTCCGCCGGCAGGCCGGCAGTGCTGGACCGAAAAGCCGATAGTGGTGCTTGCGAACCGGTCGACGTTCAGCGCGGCAAACAACTTTGTGTCAGTGATGAAACTGCTTCCTAATGTGACCGTGATAGGCGACACCACGGGCGGCGGAAGCGGGATGCCGCTGTCGTTCGAGCTTCCGGTGGGCTGGAGCGTGCGCATGTCGGCGGCGCCGGTGCTGGACGCCGAGGGGCACACCACCGAGTTCGGTGTGGAGCCCACCATCCATGTGGACAACACCCCCGAGCAGGAGGCCGCCGGCCACGACAACATACTGGACACGGCCATCGCGCTGCTATCCAACTGCTAACGTTCGCTTGCGGATTGGGCGGCGGTGCGTAGGGCTGCGGCGGCGAGGGCCGGTTCGTAGCCTCGCTGGACGAGGTATCGGAAAAGTTTGGTGCGGGATTCGAAGGTTTCCATCAGGGATGGGTTGGAGCGGATTTTGGCCGTAAGTGTGGCGCGGAGGTTGTCGGCATAGAGTTCTTCGGGGATTTCGGCCAGGACTGTTGCCACTATCGAAGCGGGTATGCGCTTCATGGCGAGGGCGCGGCGGAGGTAAAGGCGTCCGCGGCGTTCGAAGCGCACTTTGTCGCTGACGAAGGAGCGTGCAAAGCGATCGTCGTCGACGTAGCGCAGGGACTGGAGGCGCTCGAGGATGCGCATGGCGTCGGCAGGGGGGATCTGCCAACGACGCATTTTCTCCATCATTTCAAACGAGCAGTGCTCGGCGGCGGCACACATGGCCATGAGGCGGTCTGCGGCCTGCTCTGGCGTGAGCTGGCGTCGTTTCAACGGCGGCATGATGCAAAACGGTAGTTGCCCTTGTAGTCGCGGAGGATGTCGACGTCGGCAAAGCCGAGGTCGGTGAGCATGGTGCGTATATCATTGGTGCACAAGGGGTTGATTTCAAAATAGAGGCGGCCGCCGGATGCGAGGGCATGTGCGGCATATCGGGCTATGGGCTTATAGAAGCGAAGGGGGTCGCTGTCGGGCACGAAGAGTGCCGAGGAGGGTTCTTCGTGGCTGACGCGTGGGTCCATTGCAGAGCGCTCGCTGTCAAGCACATATGGAGGATTGCTGACTATTATGTCGTATTTGTCGCTATCCGTGTCGGACAGACTGAGCGCGTCGCCTTCGACAAAATCGACGCGGGCATGGAGGCGTGCGGCATTGTCGCGGGCCACAGCGAGGGCGGGACGGCTGATGTCAAGGCCGGTGACTTGTGAAAAAGGCAGGGTGAGGGCCAGAGCTATGGCGATGCAGCCACTGCCGGTGCCGATGTCGAGCACGCGGAGGTCGGAGGCGCCGGCGGCGGCATCGGCGATTATGTCGACCAGCTGGGATGTTTCGGGCCTGGGAATCAGCACGTCGGGGGTGACGTGAATGTCGAGGCCGTGGAACCATGCGTGGCCGGTGACGTACTGGAGGGGCTCGCCGGCGCAGACACGGCTGACCATGCGGCGGGCAAGGCTGACGGTTTCGGAGTCGGGCACATAGTCGGCCTTGACCACCATGTCGGTGGGGGAAAATCCGAGCATGAGGCGCATGAGCTCGCGTACCATGGCCACGGCTTCGTCGGGGTCGACGGGATGGGGAGCCCGTGGGTCGGTGAGCATGTCGACGAGCTGTTTGCGGAGCTGTCCTACGGTTATATTTGCATCGTTCATAAGAAAGCGTTGATTATGTGTGTAACAACACGGTGTGTGCCGCATTTGTGCGGGAGCGCCGACACAAAGTTACAAAAAATTCACTATCTTTGTCGTCTATGAACGGAAAGCCTGACAAATACCGGATACTGCTTCTCGGCGACTACAGCAACATGCACAGCCAGCTGGGCAGGACGCTTGCGGCGCGTGGACATGATGTGACGGTGATGTCGTCGGGATCAGGATTCCAGCAGACAGCGCGCGACATAGACATAACGCGCCGTGCAGGCAAGCTGGGCGGAGCGCTGCTGACGGCGCGCCTCATGGGCCCCCTGCACAAGCACATGCGTGGCTATGACATTGTGGCTCTGCAGAATCCGCACTTTCTATCACTAAAGCCCAAGCGTTTGCGGTATTTTTTTGACCGGCTGTGCGGCGAGAACGCGTCGGTGTTTCTGACGGCAGCGGGGACTGACGAGGTGTATGTGCGCGAGGCGCTCGACCCGGACTCGGTTCTGCGCTACAATGAATACCGCATAGGCAATGCGGCGGCGCCGTACACGGTGGAGCATCCGGAACGGCTGGAAGCGTGGCAGTCGCCGGAGATGGTGGAATTCTGCGACCATGTGTATGACAGGGTGGACGGAGTGGTCACGGCGCTGTATGAATACCATGTGGCTGTAAAGGGCCGGATAGGCGAAGGGCGTGTGGCATACGGCGGCATACCCATCGACACCAAGGCCATCACGCCTGCCACGATGAACACTGACGGCCCGGTGCGCCTGTTCTTAGGACGGCACCGCGGACGATACGCCGAAAAGGGCACCGACCTGCTTGAGACGGCGGCGCGGAGAGTGGTGGAGCGTCATCCGGGGCGGGTGGAACTCAGCATAATAGAGAACCGGCCGTATGCCGAATACATCAACACGATGCTGGGCTCGCACATAGTGCTTGACCAGATTTACTCCTACACTCCGGCGACCAACGCCTTGCTGGCCATGGCGCGTGGGCTGTGCACGGTGAGTGGCGGCGAGGACGAATTCTACGACTTTATCGGCGAAAGGGAGAACCGTCCGGTGATCAACGCGCTGCCCCACGTGGACCTTTTGACAGAAATACTGGACGAAAGTGTGCGTGAGCCCAGCGACCTGGCGAGGCGCGGAGCCGACGGGCGTCGGTTTGTGGAGAAGCACAACGCCGCCAATGTTGTGGCCGACCGTTTCCTGGCGTTCTGGGGCAAAAAGCTTGCTGAAAAATGACATCAGAAATGAAGAACATACTGATCATACATGAGACCATGAATGTGGGCGGCGCCGAGCGCGTGCTGGCCAACATACTGCGTCATTTTGACTACGAACGGTACAATGTGGACCTGCTTTTGCAGTACAAGACGGGTGTTTTTCTGTCAGAAATACCGCCACAGGTGAATGTGATGGGGCTGTATGAGGCGCCCATGAAACCGTCACTGATAGGGAAAATGGTTAGGCGTGTGGCGTTTGACTATTATTTTCGCGACGAAAAGCGGCGAATGCGCAAGGTGGTCGGCGGGAAGAGCTATGATGCTGTGATATCGTTCATGGAAGGGTATGCGGCCAGGATGCACTCGTTTGTCACCGACCTGACACCCAGAAACATAAGCTGGGTGCACACCGACCTGAGCCTCAACAACTGGTATGGGCATCTGTTTCCGCAGGCAAAGGCTCAGGCTTTCTACCGGAACATGTCAGAGATAGTATTTGTGTCGGAGGGCGCGCTGAAAGCTTTTGGGAAAGTATATGATTCAGACGCTTCCAAGAGGGTTGTGTATAATCTGACTGATCCGGACGAGATACGAGCCAAGGCGCGTCAGCTGGATGCGCCCAGTCGGCGGTTCACGGTGTGCACGGTGGGCAGGTTGTCGCCGGTGAAGCGTCAGGACCGCGTGGTGGAGATGGCTCGGATATTCAAGGACCGGGGAATTGAGGCCGACTTCTGGATTGTGGGCGACGGCACTGAGATGCAGAACCTGCGGGCACAGATTGACCGGCTTGATGTGGCCGACATGGTGACGCTGAAGGGTTTTCAGAAGAATCCGGCGGCGTTCATCGACAGTGCCGACGTGTTTGTGCTCACGTCTGACGCCGAAGGGTTGGCGATGGTAGTCATTGAGGCGATGTCGCTTGGCAAGCCTATAGTTGCCACACGCATCACAGGTATAGATGAACTGCTGGCCGAGGGTGCGGGCGTGCTGTGCGAGTGCAGCGCCGAATCGTTGGCCGAACCGGTAATCAGACTGAAAAACGACCCGGAAAAGATGGCGGAATACGGCAGCAGGGCACTGGAGCGCAGCCGCGCTTTCTCGCCCGCCGAGACGATGAAAGCCATCTACGGGCTCATCGACGGGTGACTTAGGGGACGGAGAAAAAATGGCGGAGGCCGTGTCAGTGTGCTGGCACGGCCTTCGGGTTTATAGGCGTTTTATTCGCTTAAGAGATTTATGAATCTTATAAGATTTGGGTACGGGGGGGAGTTAGACGTTGAAGCGGAAGTGCATTATGTCGCCGTCCTGGACTACGTATTCTTTGCCTTCCACGCCGAGTTTGCCTGCTTCTTTGACGCCGGTTTCGCCACCGAAGTTCACGTAGTCATCGTACTTGATTACTTCGGCGCGGATGAAGCCTTTCTCGAAGTCGGTGTGGATGATGCCTGCGCACTGCGGGGCTTTTGAGCCGCGCATGAAAGTCCAGGCGCGGACCTCGTCGGGGCCGGCGGTGAAGTAGGTCTGGAGGTCGAGGAGCGCGTATGCGGCGCGGATGAGGCGCGACACGCCGCTCTCCTGGAGGCCGATTTCAGCCAGGAACTCCTGGCGCTCCTCGTAGGTGTCGAGCTCGGCGATCTCACTCTCGGTCTGCGCGGCCACGACGAGAATCTGGGCGCCTTCGTCGGCCACGGCCTTGCGGACTGCCTCGACGTATGCGTTGCCGTTAGCAGCGGATGCGTCGTCAACGTTGCAGACGTATAGGACGGGCTTGTTGGTGAGGAGGAAGAGTTCGCGGGCATAGCGCTGCTCGTCGACGGTGTCGAATGTGACTGTGCGGGCAGCCTTTCCGGCATCGAGAGCTTCTTTGTACTGTTTGAGCACTTCGTACTGCATCTTGGCGACTTTGTCGCCGCCGGTCTGGGCCTGTTTCTGGGTTTTGGCTATTCGGGCTTCAACGGTCTCCAGGTCCTTGAGCTGGAGCTCGTAGTCGATGATTTCTTTGTCGCGGACGGGGTCGACGGTGCCGTCGACGTGGGTGATGTTGTCGTCGTCGAAGCATCGGAGCACGTGGATAATGGCATCGGTTTCGCGGATGTTTGCGAGGAACTTATTGCCGAGGCCTTCGCCCTTTGATGCGCCTTTGACCAGGCCGGCGATGTCGACGATCTCGACGGTGGCGGGGACGATGGATTTGGGGTTGCACATCTCGACGAGCTTGGTGAGGCGGTCGTCGGGGACGGTGATGACGCCGACGTTGGGCTCGATGGTGCAGAAGGGGAAGTTGGCGGACTGAGCTTTAGCGTTAGAAAGACAGTTGAAGAGGGTGGACTTACCCACGTTTGGGAGTCCAACAATGCCGCATTGCAATGCCATGGCTAATATACTGGTTTTAAGAAGTTTGCTGATAAAAATTCAGAGGCGCGCACCATGGCGCGCGGCTGAGAATAAGCATCCGTGGATGGGACTACAAAATTACTAAATTTCAGGCAAATGTGCAAAAGCGGTGTTTCAGTGGCGGTTTGGGGTGGCCGGCGAGGTTGGGAGAATGGCTCTGATAGGCATATTTAACACGACTGAAACACATTTTTAGGATGCGAACGGGTAAATTTGCGGGGCTGGAATGTTATTAGGCTTATAAGATTTATGAGATCTATATGAGTATTTACTGACATAAATGCTGAAAGGACTATGAAAATCGGCAAAAAAATCAGGCAAGTGGCGCCTTGGCTTCTGCCCATGCAGCGCTTCACAGCGGGGCACAGCTTCAATGTGCCCGAGCGCAACATACTTGCGGGCTATCTTTTCTATATGATTTTGGGGTTCTTGCTCCTGTTGCTTCCGTGGTGCCAGAAGACGGATGTGTCCGTGATTGACAATCTGTTCACGGCAGTTTCGGCGATGTCGACCACGGGTCTGGCCACGGTTGACATTCCGGGGTCGTACACTATGTTGGGACAGTGCCTCATTCTGTTCCTGATACAGGCGGGCGGCATAGGGTACATGACACTGAGTTCGTACATAATACTGCGCGCCACGCACAGCGCGGGCTACACGCGTCCCATCATCAACACGGCCATATCCAGGCCGGAGGGCATGCATCTCAACGACCTGGTGAATAATATAATACACTTCACTATCATATTCGAGGCGATGGGATTTCTGTCGCTCTATATGGCGTTTCTGCATGCGGGGACGCCGCTGCCGGCATGGAACGCGATATTTCTGTCGATATCGTCGTTCTGCACGGCCGGTATCAGTCCGTTCAGCGACTCGCTGTGCAGCTTTGAGAGCAATGTGTGGGTGAACTCGACAATAGCGATTCTCAGCTATGCCGGCGCGCTTGGATTCATTGTGATCACGGACATAATCTACAAGCTGCGTCGGCCGGGTTATTCGCTGACATTCACATCGAAGGTGATTCTCAGCGTGACGGCCGTCATGACCGTGCTTGGCACGCTGGCGCTGATGGCCTGTCCGGCGATGGCGGAGGGGCCGCACAAGGAGGGGCTGGTGTCGAACGCGTTCTTCCAGACCATGTCGGCTATGACTACTGTTGGATTCAACAATGTAG
>JAXJRL010000090.1:0-6136 GCA_036310635.1 Muribaculaceae bacterium
ACGGTGGCCATCGACGATGAGCCGTTCGACTCAAGGATGTCGCTGACAACGCGGCAGGTGTAGGGGAAGTCGTCCGGGAACATGCGCTTCAGGGCGCGGTGTGCCAGGTTGCCGTGGCCTATCTCGCGACGGCCTACGCCGCGCTGAGCCTTGGCCTCGCCGGTGGAGAAGGGAGGGAAGTTGTAGTGGAGCAGGAAGCGCTCGCGGCCCTGGTTGAGCACGTCGTCCAGGATCTTCTCGTCGAGCTTGGTGCCCAGGGTCACTGTGGCCAGCGACTGGGTCTCGCCGCGGGTGAAGACAGCCGATCCGTGAGGGCCGGGGATGTAGTCAACTTCGCACCAGATGGGGCGGATTTCGGTGGTCTTGCGGCCGTCCAGGCGGATGCCTTCGTCCAGCACGCAGTGGCGCATTGCCTCTTTCTCCACGTCGTGGTAGTAGCGCTTCACCATTGCGGCCTTCTCGTCGCGCTCCTCTTCGGGGAGGGAGTCGATGTACTCCTGGCAGATGGCGTCGAAGGAGTCCTGGCGCCAGTGCTTGTCGGCGCAGCCTGCCTGAGCCACTTTGTATGCCTTGTCGTAGCACTTGGCCTTGACGTCGGCGCGGAGCTCCTCGTCGTTGACCTCGTGGCAGTATTCGCGTTTGGTCTCGGCGTTGGCCTCCTTGGCCAGCTCCATGACGGCCAGGCACTGGGTCTTGATGGCGTCGTGGGCGGTTTTGAGGGCCTCGAGAAGGGTGGCTTCCGAAACCTCGTTCATTTCGCCTTCCACCATCATGATGTTGTCGTAGGTGGCGCCTACCATCAGCTCCATGTCGGCTTTTTCAAGCTGCTCGAAGGTGGGGTCGATGACGAACTTGCCGTCGATGCGGGCCACGCGAACCTCCGAGATGGGGCCGTGGAAGGGGATGTCGCTGACGGCCAGGGCTGCCGAAGCTGCCAGACCGGCGAGAGCGTCGGGCATGTCTACGCCGTCGCTTGAGTAAAGGGTGATGTTGACAAAAGTGTCAGCATGGTAATTGTCGGGGAAGAGGGGGCGGAGCACGCGGTCAACGAGGCGCGAGGTGAGAATCTCGTAGTCGTTGGCGCGGCCTTCGCGCTTGAGGAAACCGCCGGGGAAACGGCCTGCGGCAGAGAACTTCTCTTTGTATTCAACCTGGAGGGGCATGAAGTCGACGCCCTCGCCGGCCTCTTTGGCCGATACTACTGTGGCGAGGAGCATCGTATTACCCATACGAAGCTCAACCGCTCCATCGGCCTGCTTAGCCAGTTTGCCGGTCTCGAGGGTGATCTCGCGTCCGTCAGGCAGGGCGATGGTTTTCTTGATAGGATTCATAAAATCGGAATGTGAAATGTATTTTGTTGTTTTTTCGTCTAAAATCGTGCAAAGTTACGAAATAATTTGCGGAGAGCCCTAATTATATAGGTGTAAAATGCGTGCCCGAGCGGCTCCGCACGGTTTGAAAGTGCGGAAATTAAGTTAATATAACATTTAGGGACGTTTCCAATTGCCGGAAAAGCGGCTTTGGTCGCAATTTTCGGCATGTATGGGAGGGGAGCTGGCGGGCGGGGCGTCAGTGCGGACGGAACAGGTTGTCCATGGTGATGGAAATGTCGCGCACCAGGTCCTCGACGGGGGTGATGATGGGCTTGAAATCGGTGCGGTCGGCCGGCGTGAACAGGCGGAGCTCGCCGGGATGGCACTTTACCTCCAGGCGCTCGCCCAGGCGCACGGGCTCGCCGTCGATGTGCGCGGGTCCGGGCTCGGCGCGCTCTATCACGGCCTCGCTCACGCGCAGAGTGTCGATCAGGCGGTTCGAGGCTATCAGGCCCGTCATCAGGTCCAGGCCCAGCATGGCAGTTTGGATGATGGATGCCTTGCGGATGAGGATGATGTCGAGCAGGCCGTCGGTGAGCGACGCCTGGGGCGCTATGTAGGCGTTGTTGCCGTACTGCGAGGCATTGCACACCGCCACCAGGAAGGCGTCGTCGGTGATGACGCGCCCGTCCACGTGAAGGGTGTAGCGCTCGTGCTTGAAGCGCACAAACTCCTCGATGGCCGAGCGTATGTAGCTGATTTTGCCGCGGTGGCCGCTGGCGGCGAAGCGGTCGGAGACTGCCGCGTCGTAGCCCACGCCGAAGGTGCAGAAAAACGGGTTGGAGTTGACGGTGCCGTAGTCGCAGTCGTCGATGTGGCCGGCCGTGATCACCGACAGCGACTGCAGCGGGTCGATGGGTATGCCCAGATGGCGGGCCAGACCGTTGCCGGAGCCGGCGGGGATGATGCCCATGGGCATGCCTGTGCCTCGCAGAGCGCGCGCCGTTTCGTTGACGGTGCCGTCGCCTCCGCATGCCAGCACGGCGTCGAAGCCCTCCTCCTTTGCCATCTGTGCCAGGCGCGTGGCGTCGCCACGGCAGGTGGTGGCGGCCACTGTCACCGCAATGTCGGCGGCGGCCAGCGCCTCGCTGATGCGCTGGGGCAGGCCGTCCTTGCTTGCGGTGCCTGAGATGGGGTTGACGATGAGCTTCATCCGTTTCATGATGCAAAATTAGTGAAAAATGGCCGTCTCGACAAATTGTAGCTGTGTCGGGACGGCCAAGTGTTGAATTTTATTCTACACTCTGTAGATTATTTGTTGATAACTCATCGTTTCTGGGAAAGTTTGCGCGCCAGGGTGTCGATGCGGCGGTTGGCTTCGCGCAGGCGGCTCACGGGGATGCGGCCGTTGCGCACGGCATCTACGATCACGCCGATGATGTGCGCGGGACGGTCGGGTTCGAATCCGGTGTTGATGTTGTTGCCCATGATGAGCATGTCGGCGCCGGCGTTGATGGCTCGCACCACGGCGTCCTCGATCGAGTAGTTGTCGATGATGCCCTTCATGTACATGTCGTCGGTGAGCACCACGCCGTCAAAGCCCAGGCTGTCGCGGAGCACGTCGGTGATGATGCGCTTGGAGAGGGTGGCGGGATAGTCGGGGTCGAGGTTGCGGTTGAAGATGTGCGCCGTCATCACCATGTCGGCATTGCCGTCAGCAATGAGCTGACGGAAGGGCTTGAGCTCCTCGGGCTTCCAGTTGGCGGTCACGTCGGTAAGGCCGTAATGGGAGTCGGCAGTGGCGCTGCCATGGCCGGGGAAGTGCTTGATGGCGCAGGCCACGCCGTGGTGGCGGCAGGCGCTGATGAAGCGTTCGGCCAGCATGGTCACTGAGTCGGGACAGGGCGAGAAGGCGCGGTCCAGGCCTCCGATCACGGGGCAGTCGTCGCGGTGAATGTCGGCTTCGGGAGCCAGGTTCACGTTTATGCCGGCGTCGGCAAGCTCGTTGGCGAGGAGGTCGAGTGTGTTCTCCAGCTGCGGCGAAGGCATCTTGGCCATGTCGAGGGCAGACGGAATGCGCGAGAAACCGTAGCGGGGCTTGAGGCGCTGCACCAGGCCGCCTTCCTGGTCGGCGGAAATGAGCAGGGGATAGTCGGCCATGGCCTGGAGGTCGGCGGTGAGCTTTTTCAGGCGTGGACGGGTGGTGATGTTGCGCGAGCCCACTTTTGCCGATCCGGTCAGGTCCACGTCGAACAGGATGATGCCGCCCACGCGGTTCTGGCGGATGTAGCGCTCGGCGTCGCAACCGGGCGCCACGGAGTCGCCCTTGAAGCCCACCATGAGCATGCGGCCTGCCAGGCGAGCCACTTCGGCCGAGTCGATACGTTGTGAACGAGCCCAGGCGGCCGGAGCCACCGTCAGGGCCAGGAGCAAGAGAAGGAAAGAGGTCTTTAAGGCTTTCATTTGTTTTTGTATATGAATGGGGAAAATAATTTTCTATATCTATATGAGGAGGATGAGCATGTAGAGGGCGTGGGCGGTGATGGCGGCGAATATGCCGCCGATGGTGTGCGCCAGGATGGCTTTGGGCGTCAGCTCGCGGAATCCCAGCGAGTCGAGCATGGCGGTGTGGGTGCTCAGGTATCCCGACCAGCACATGCCTATGGCGGTGAACACGGCAATGGCGTTGCCGTCAATCCAGCCCTGCTCGGCAAAGTTGGGCACCAGGCCCAGGGCGGCGCCCACGGCTCCGAGCGCCGTGATGGGAAATGCCACTAAATGCGGGTCGCCGAAGCCGAAGAGCCACTCGAACAGCACGTTGACCTTGCCGGCCAGCCACGGCAGCACGCCCACGCCCTCGTAGGCGGCGCCTGTGTATGTGCCGTCGGCAGAGGGTCCGAAGGTGAGCACCATCACCAGTGTGGAGATGATGAGCACGCCGGGGATGATGGCAATGCCCACGTCCACGCCCGAGCGGCCGCCGTCGAGCAGCGAGTTGAGGATGCGCACAAACGTTGACTTTTCGGCTTTTGGCGCGTCGGCAACGGCGTCAGCCACCTGGCCATCTACGGCTTCTTCGGTCAGAAAATGCGGATAGTTGCGCAGCACGAACACCTGCATCAGTCGCGTGGATATGCAGCATCCCACAAAGGCGCCGGCAAAACCCACCAGCGGCTCCCAGAAGTAGCCCTGGCCCACCATGAACACCATGACGAGCAGGCCCATGCCAAACGCCGTGCCGAAGTTGGTGAGCGAGATGAGCTGGTATTTCTTGAAATATGAGCTGAAACGGCGGTCCTGTGCCAGCGAGAGTATGGCCGGATTGTCGCTCAGGAATGTCATGACGGCGCCCAGCGAGGCCACGCCCGGAAGGTGGAACAGAGGCTTCATCAGCGGGCGCAGCAGCCGCTCAAGCAGAGTGACAACGCCGAACTCCACAAACAGGCGGCCGATGGCGCCCGTAAGCACGCACACGCCCATGAGGTAGAACACGGTGTTGAGCAGAAGGTCGTGGGCGGTGTTCATCAGCGTTTTCAGCATCTGCGCCATGCCCATGTGGTAGCCCAGGTACCAGAAAAGGGCGAAGACAACGGCCAGACAGGTGATGCCTGACACGTACTGGGAGCGCACGCCCTTGCGCGCGGTCTCGGAATTGTTGGCTTTGAGGGATTTGTCCATGATCTTATGACTGAATCAGTTGCGTTTTACGGAGAATATGTCCATGTGCCACTTCACGCCCACGCTCATCATGGTGGAGCCGTTCTGCATCACATCGGCAGTGTTGGCATTGCGCCCCCAGGAGTGGTAGCAGCAGGCGTGCACGCGCAGCGATGTGCGTTTCTTCACCAGCGGGAAGAACTCCACGCCGCCGCCGGCCATCGACAGCTCGGTGCCGTTGAGCACCAGCATGTCGGCGTCGGTGCCTGAGCGGTTGGCGTCGTAGGTGTACTTGCCGTGTATGCGCCAGCGCTCGTTGGGCTGGTATGCCACCTCGACGATTACGGTGACGTCGCGCAGCAGGAAGGGCTGATGGCGCGCGGCGCGGTTCATGAGGTCGGCCTCGACGGTGAAGCGCCCCAGGGTGAGGCGCTGTCCCAGAGCTATATAGTTGATGTAATGGTTGGGGGCATACTCGGTCATGTTCACCGACGAGATGGTTGACAGGCAGCCCATGGTGCCTGTCCAGAGCAGGTTGTAGGAGTAGAGATTGCGGTTCTCGCTGGTGTGGAACATGCTCTGACCCACCTGCAGGGTGAGACGCTGCGACGGGGTGATGTTGTAGCCCACCGAGGCACCGAGCTGGAAACACGACACCGACTGCCAGAACAGCGAGGCCGCATAGACGTCGACGGGGTAGCGGTCGTATTCCCAGCCGCCGATGGCCACGGCGCTTTTGCCGGCGTTGAAATTGAAGCGGCGATAGGCATAGTCGAGACACAGCCAGTCAGTGGCATCGAAAAATGCCGCATCCTTGCTGTACTTGTTCAGTCGCTGGCGCCAAACGTAGGTCAGTCCGTCGGTGATGGTGCCTTCCACTTTGAGCATGAAGTATTTGCCTTCAAAGCCCGAGTTGGCGTCGACGGTACGTCCGTCGGTCCACTCGTGCTGATAGTCAATGCGAACGTCCGACGACACCTTCACCAGGTTCTCGGAATGGAGCGGAGTGCTCACTGTTTCAGGCACATTGCTCTCGTCGGGAATGTTCTCCGGGTCCTCGGCCCGGCATATCGGGGCTGACAGCGCCATAGCTGCCATCAGCAGGCAGGCGATAGGTTTCATGGTAGGATTTTAAGGTGGGTGAAAGAGTGGAGAGGGGAGAGGGG
>JAXJRL010000091.1:0-11011 GCA_036310635.1 Muribaculaceae bacterium
ACCACGATGGCGTCGTCCACCACCATACCGATGGAAATGGACAGGGCCGAGAGCGAGATGATGTTGAGCGAGTCGCCGGTGGCAGCCAGGTAAATGAACGAGGCTATGAGCGAGATGGGGATGGTGATGGTGATGATGAGGGTGGCGCGCCAGCGTCCGAGGAAGAAGAACACCACGAGCACGACGAAGAGCAGGGCGTAGAGCACAGTCTCGACGAGTGAGGCGATGGTGTTGCGGATGTTGTCTGAGGTGTCGACGATGATGCCGAGCTTGACGTCGGAGGGGAGACGCTTCTGGAGTTTGGGGAGCATCTCGAGCACCTTGTTGGAGATTTCAACCGAGTTGGCACCGCTCTGCTTCTGGATGACGATCATGGCGCCCTGTTTGCCGTTGTTGTAGGTCTCCTGGGCGCGCTCCTCCACGGAGTCGTCGATGGTGGCCACGTCGCGCAGATAGATGCTGCGGCCGTCGCGGGTGCCTACCACAATGTTGGCCATCTGGTCGGACGATGTGAACTCGCCCTGCACGCGCATGGAGTAAGTGTCTGAACCGATGTCGATTGATCCGCCGGGCACATTGCGGTTTTCAGCGGCGATCACCTGCGATATGCCCTCGATGGTGAGGCCGTAGGCTTCGAGGCGGGCGGGGTCGGTGTAGATGTGGATCTCACGCTTGGGTGCGCCGGAGATCGACACCGAGCCCACGCCGTCGATGCGGGCGAGGGGGTTGGCCACGTTCTCGTCGAGGATTTTGTAGAGGCCGGGCATGCTCTCGTCGGCGTTGACTGATAGGAGCACGATGGGAATCATGTCCGTGGAGAACTTGAAGATGATTGGCGACTCGGCGTCGTCAGGCATCTGTGAGGACACCATGTCGAGTTTGTCGCGGACGTCGTTGGTGATGACGTCGATGTCGTTGCCGTACTCGAACTCGAGGGTTATCACTGAGATGTTTTCGCGGCTCTTTGATGTGATGTGCTTCAGGTCGCTGACCGAGTTGAGCACATTCTCGAGCGGGCGAGTTACGTTCTGCTCTATGTCCGAGGCACTTGCACCGGTGTAGGTGGTCATCACCATGATGGTGTTTGTCTCGATGTCGGGATAGAGGTCTATGGGGAGTTTGCTGAGAGAGAACAGACCCATGATTACCACGGCTATGAAGCATAGTGTGGTCATGATGGGGCGTTTTACAGCGCTACCGTAAAGGCTCATGTTGCTGGAGGTGTAGGGTTAAAGAATGAGAGTGAGAGAATTACTTGAGCTTGGCGGCCACGCCGTCGGCCAGTCGGCTCTGACCGGAGATAACCACCGAGTCGCCGTCGTTCACGCCCTGGAGCACCTCGTAGGCGGTGCCGATGCGCTGGCCCAGCTCCACCTTGTTGTAGCTCACTTGGCCGTTCTTGTATACATACACATAGCGGTTTCCGGAGCCGGTCTGCTTGACGACGGCGCGGTCGGGAACCACCACGTTGAGGTTGGTGCCGTGGCTCAGGCTGACGCGTGCGAACATGCCGGGGAAGAACTTTTCGGAGGGGTTGGGAATGACTACTTCGGCCTGGAAAGTGCGTGTGGTGGGGTCAACCTGCGGGTATACGCGGCTGATGGTGCCCTGGAAGGTCTCGCCGGGGAAGGCGTCGAACTCCACTTCCACCTTCTGGCCTTTGGCCACCTTGGTGCGGTCGGTCTCGGTGATGTTGATGACCACCTTCACGTTGGGCGAAATCTGGCCCACGGTGAGGACGGGGAGCTGGCCGGTGACGTCGCCCGGGTCATAGTTGCGGGCGGTGACCACGCCTGAGACGGGCGAGGTGAGCGATGTGTTCTCGATCACGTTGCCGTACTGTGCGCGCTGTGCGTCGAGCTGGGCCTTGAGCTGGTCCACCTGCGCCTGTGTGCCTGAACCGATCTTCAGGAGCTGGACGGCGCGGTTGTACTCGCGCTCCACCTGGTCCATGTTCACCTTGAGCTGGGTGGCCTGGCTGCGGTCGAGGGTTACGAGAGTCTGGCCTCGGCGCACGTGGTCGCCAACGTCCACGCGGATGCTTTTGATGCGGTTGGGCGATGCGGGAGATATGTTGTTCTCGTTGAAAGCCTCTACGTTGGCGGTGTAGCTCTGTTTGTTCTCCACGTCCTGTTTGTGGACGCGGGCCACCTCAACGATGGGGGTTTCGTCAACTTCTTCGTGAGTGTTCTTTTCTTCTGATTTTGAGCAGCCGGTAAGGGTTAATGCGGCGGCCCAGGCTAATGCTATGCTCGAATGGCGCATGGTGATGATTCTATGTGTGTGAGTGTGTGATGGTTTAGCTTATTTCTTGGTGTAGGGGTTGACGGGCGTTTCGGTCACGGCGTTGCCCAGGAGGAGCTCCAGGTTGGCGCCGGCCACCAGATAGTTGTAGACTGTCTGGTAGTAAGCCAGGCGGCTCTGGGTGAGTGCCAGCTCGGAGTCGCGGAGGTCCAGGTAGGAGGCGGCGCCGATCTCGAACGACTTCTGCATGATGTCGTGGGCGCGCTCGGCCTGGCCTACGCTTTCGGCGCTTGAGGCTATCTGCTTGACGTTGAGCTGGATGTTGTCGCGGGCCACGTCTACCTGCATTGCCACGCTTCGCTCCAGGTCCTCGCGCTGCATGCGCATCTGGTCAACCTGCACCTGTGCCTGCTTCACGCGGTTCACGCGCTGACCGCCCTGGAACAGGGGGATGCTGAGGCTCAGGGCCACGGTGGAGTAGGGGTTCCAGCGGAAGTTCTTGAAGGGGCTGCCGTTGCTCATCGAGGTCCAGTTGTAGTTGGCGGCGAGGGCGAGTGTGGGGATGAAGCTCATTTTCTGCACTTTGAGGGCGCGCTCCAGGGTCTGGGTCTGCAGGGCATTCTGTCGCAGCTCGGTGTTGTTGGTGTAGTCGCTGCCGAGTGCCATTACGTCGGCGTACATGGTCTTCTCGTACTCACCGAGCGAGCCGCTGAAGGTGACGGGCGCGGTGGTGTCGAGGCCCATGAGGATGAGGAGCTGGAGGCGGGCCTGTTTGATGGCGATCTGGGCCTGGGTGAGGTCGGGCTCCACGTTCTTCATTGCCACCGATGTGCGGAGCACGTCGTACTCCGATGCGGCGCCCACGGACTGCTGCTTGACGTAGATGGAGTGGGTGAAGGCGGCCATGTCGTAGCTCTCCTGGATCACTCGGCGGCTGTCTTCGGCAAGGAGGTAGGCGTAGAAGGCGTTCTTGACGCTGTTGACCAGGTTGAGGCGCGAGGCGCGGGCCTGTTCCACGGTCTGGGCAATCTGGGCGTCGCTGAGTTTGAGGCTCTGCCACAGCTGGGGAGCGATCAGGGGCACGGAGGCGCTGAAGCCGAGCTGGAAGGAGTTGTCGAGGCCCATCTTGATGCCTTCGCTTGCGGGTTTGCTTTCGGCGCTCTCGGCGCTTCCCTCGCCGCTGTTATCCCCGCCCATGCCGCCGAAGCCGTCCATGTTCATGTACATGACCTGTTTGGCCAGCATGCGGCTGTATGTGCCGTCGAAGCTGATGTTGGGAAGGAGCTGTCCCAGAGTTTCCTTCTTGCTGTAGTCCATGCGTGCTATCTCCATGTCGGCCACCTTGACGGTGGGGCTCTCGCTGAGGGCTATCTCAATGCACTGGTCAAGGGTGAGGGCGGCCTGTGTGCCGTTTCCTTGCGCCACCGGTGCTGTCTGTGCCGCCATCGGGCCGAATAGAGCGGCTCCCGTGAGTGCGGCTAAGATTCGTAGTTTCATTTATGTGTGAATGATTGGTTATTGGCTTTTTTGGTATCGGATTTTCCACATTATGGCTTTTCCGGGTGCAAAATTACGGCATAATTGGCCATCCGGGCCGTAACGTACTCTTAATAAAATGTAAAAGTATAAAACAGTTCCCAAAATGGCCAATAAAGTGGCTAAATATGCTAATTGCCAACCATGCGGACGGTGTGGCGCCTTCCGCATGGTTGGGAGGATGGTCAGTCGGTGGTGTCGGGGGCCTTGTCGATCAGGTCGAGGAACTGGTCGAGCTTGGGCGTGATGATGATTTCGGTGCGGCGGTTCAGCTGGCGTCCGTCGGCGGTGGAGTTGGAAGCCACGGGGTTGTACTCGCCACGGCCACCGGCGGTGAGGCGCGACGGGTCAACGCCGAAGCGGTTCTGGAGCACCTGGACCACGGACGATGCGCGCAGGGCGGAGAGGTCCCAGTTGTTGCGTATGTTGGTGCGCGAGATGGGCACGTTGTCGGTGTTGCCCTCCACGAGCACGGAGTAGTTGTTGTAGTCCTTGATGATCTTGGCAATCTTGCTGAGGATGTTCATGGCCGTGGGCGAGATCTCGTATGAGCCTGAGCGGAACAACATATTGTCGGCCAGGGAGATATATACCACGCCGCCCTTCACCTTGATGTTCACGTCCTGGAGCTCGTCGGGGTTGAGCGAGCGAGTGAGGTTGGTGGTGAGGATGAGGTTGAGCGAGTCGGAGCGGCTCTTGGCGGCCACGAGTTCGCGGATGTACTTGTTGGATGTGTTGATTTCGTCCACGAGGCGGCCTATGTTTACGCTGCCCTGTGTGGACTGCTGGAGCGACTGGTCGAGGGCCTGCTGGGCCTGACGGAGGTCGGCGCGGAGGTCCTCGTTGCGCTTGCGCTCGTCGGCGAGCATCTGCTGGAGGCTCTTGCCTCCGGTTTTGCTTTCGGCGAGGTTGACCTGCAGGGCGTTGTATTCGGACTGGAGGGCGTCGTAGCGAGTTTGCAAAGTTGCGTATTTGCCTTTGGTGACGCAGCCTGTGGCGGCTATGCACAGAGCCATTGCGGCCATGGCTATGGGTGTTTTGCGGAGTTTCATAATCTATATGTTGTATGTGAGTTATAGATTATGAACGCCTGCGGAGGGCTTATGGTTCAGGAAGATGGGAGTGACGAAACAGGGGCCTCCGCGGATATGTGCGGAGGCCCCTGTGTTTGGGAAAAATGGGAAGGGAATTGGCCGTCCGGCGACGGACGCGATGTATCGCGTCCCTACTTGGATGGCGAAATCCCTGTTGGCGATGTGGCGCGTGGGGTTACTCTTCGCGGAGGGGGTTGAAGCCCTGGGCGCGGAGGGTGATTTCGCTGTTGCCGTCGCGGGTGATCATGGCGCAGCCCTTGTCATCCTCGGTGATGTAACCGATCACCGACACGCCTTTGAGTTTCTTTACGCGCTCGTGGTCGGAGATGGGCACTGTGAAGAGCAGCTCGTAGTCCTCGCCGCCGTTCATGGCGGCTGTCACCAGGTTCATGTTGAGCTCCTCGGCCATCACGGCGGTCTGGTAGTCGATGGGGATGCGGTCCTCGTAGACGCGGCATCCGCACTTGCTTTGCTTACAGATGTGGAGGAGTTCGGAGCTGAGGCCATCGCTCACGTCGATCATGGCGGTAGGGTGGATTCCGGCCTCGATGAGCTCGCTAACTATGTCGCGACGGGCTTCGGGTTTGAGCTGGCGTTCAACCAGATACTCCTTGCCGGCAAAGTCGGGCACAAAGTCCTTCTGACCGGCCGAGGCCACCTTTTCGCGCTCCAGGAGCTGCAGGCCCATGTAGGCCGCGCCGAGGTCGCCGCTCACGCAGATGAGGTCGGTGGGACGGGCTCCGCAGCGGAGCACGGCTCGGTCCTTCTCCACGGTGCCGATGCAGGTGATGGAGATGACCAGGCCCTGACGCGAGGCGGTGGTGTCGCCGCCAACGATGTCGACGCCGTACTGCTTGCAGGCCAGGCGTATGCCGTCGTAGAGCTCTTCGATGTGCTCCACGGTGAAGCGCTTGCTGATGCCCAGCGACACGGTGATCTGACGCGGGGTGCCCATCATGGCGTAGACGTCGCTGAAGTTAACCACTGCGGCCTTGTAGCCCAGGTGCCGGAGGGGCACATAGGTGAGGTCGAAGTGGACGCCTTCGAGCAGCAAGTCGGTGGTGACGAGCGTGTCGGTGTCGCCGGAGGCGAGGATTGCGGCGTCGTCGCCCACGGCGTACTTGGTGGTGTTGTTGGCCACGGGGAGCTTGTCGGTGAGTCGGTCAATGAGGCCGAACTCGCCGAGTGAGGATATTTCAGTCATGGAAATTCCTGGAATAATGTTAAAAGTGAGACGCCGGCAGTCAGCCGCGGGCAATCATCTCCTTGATGATGGCGAGCATCTTGGGCTGTGCGTGCTCGGCGGCGCGCTGCACTTCCTCGTGGGTGGGAACGTCGGTGATGTCCTTGCCGCCGAGGTCGGTGATGACGCTCACGCCGAACACCTGCATGGATGCGTGGCGTGCCACGATCACCTCGGGCACGGTGGACATGCCCACGGCGTCGCCGCCGATGATGCGGAAGTACTCATATTCGGCGGGAGTCTCGAAGGTGGGGCCGGGGGTGCCTACGTACACGCCGTGCATCACGCGGATGCCGAGTTCGGCGGCGATGGCGTCGGCCTTGGCGATGAGCTCCTTGCTGTAAGGCTCGGTCATGGCGGGGAAGCGGGGGCCGAGTTCCTCGTAGTTCTTGCCGCGGAGGGGGCTCTCGGGGAAGAGGTTGATGTGGTCGGTGATGATCATCACGTCGCCCACGCGGAACTCCTTGTTCATGCCGCCTGAGGCGTTGCTCACGTAGAGGGTCTCCACGCCGAGGGCCTTCATTACGCGCACGGGGAAGGTGACGGCCTTCATGTCGTAGCCTTCATAATAGTGGAAACGGCCCTGCATGGCCATGACGCGCTTGCCGCCGAGAGTGCCGAAGATGAGGTTGCCGCTGTGGCCCTCTACGGTGCTGACGGGGAAGTTGGGGATCTGGGTATAGGGGATGAACTGTTTGTCCTCGATGTGGTCAACGAGAGCACCGAGGCCGGTGCCGAGGATTATGCCGATGCGGGGCATTTCGCCCTTCACGTTCTGCTGGAGGTATTCAGCTGTCTGTTTGATTTTTTCGAGCATGGTGTTTGTTTGTTAGTTAAGAGGTTTGAGATGGAGGGTATTTATTGTGGGCCAACTGGGCTTTCTGGGCCTTGTGGGCCAACTGCGAATGTCGGTTTTTGGTCGTCTTTGGCGGACGCTCGGACCGAGCGTCCCTACGGGGGTTGTTTTGGCGTGCGCTGGGACCGAGCGTCCATGCAGGGGGAGGCTGGCGGGGGTCAGCGGATTATGCATTTGCTGCGGATCAGGCGCAGGAGAGTTTCGTCGAAGGATGCCGATGAGGATGTCTGGGACGTCTGCATGGGTCGGCCTGGGTCGCGGTTGACAAACTCCACTTCGACAGGAACATAGAAAGTCCGGGCCTTGAGCTCGTGGGGGAAGTAGGGGCTTGCGGCGAGGCGCACGGCGTCCTTTTCGGTGGTGATTATGAAGTTGTTTGCGCCTGTCAGACTCTTATAGCGCTGCTGGAGCAGGTCCATGTCGCGGCGGCTGAAGGCGTGGTGGTCGGGGAAAACGTTCACTTTCACCTTGGGAGCGAAACTCTTGACATAGCGCACGAAGGGCCGTGGGTTGGCGATGCCGCACACGCACAGCAGGCGGTCGGCGGCGGTCAGGGCCTCCATGACGGGCACCTTCTTGGCCTGGTCGGGGAACACGGGCCGGAGGGGCCGGTAGGCGAAGCGCGAGAAGAAGAGGCTCTGCGCCGGAATCAGCCCCAGGTTTTCCTGGAAGAGGGTGAAATCGAGTGGTTTGATGCCGTCGGGACACTTGGTGGCGATGACTATGTCGGCGCGGCTGATGCCGTGTCGGCTTTCGCGCAAGCGTCCGTAGGGCAGCAGATGGTCACGGAACACCGGGCGGTCGAACTCGGTGAGCACTATCGAGACGCGGGGTTTGACATGGCGGTGCTGGAAGGCGTCGTCGAGCACTATCACGTCCAGATTGGGGTCAATCTCCATCATGCGCCCTATTCCGGCCACGCGGTCCTCGCAGACGGCCACCATCACCCCTCGGTCGCGGAACTTGGTGTAGACCTGGTACGACTCGTCGCCGATGTCGGCGGGGGTGGATTGGGGTGTGGCGAGCACAAAACCCTTGGTGTGGCGCTTGTATCCGCGGCTGAGCACGCCCACGCGCATCTTTCGGCACAGGAATGAGACAATGTGCTCCGTGTGTGGGGTTTTGCCTGTGCCTCCCACCGCCAGGTTGCCCACTGAGACTGTTGCCACGTCAAATTCGTGCTGGCGCATCAGGCCCATGTCGAACATCTTGTTTCGGCACCACGTGGCCATCCCGTAGGCCGAGGCCGCGGGAACGAGCAGAATGTTTTTGAGTGCTGATTTTTTCAAGGTGTTCGGGTTTTGGAGTGGAGAGTTTGTGGCGGAGAGATGAAGAGAGGTGCTAATTCAGGATTATGCCTTCCATGCGTGCCTGCAGGGGGCATCCGGAGGTTACAATCCGGAGCACGCGCACGCACTGGCGGGCCTCGTCGGGGGTCATTGCCTGGAACTGGGCCTTGGCTGTGAGCGCCGAGAGCGACGCTTGGCCCGCGGCGGCCTCACCGCCGGCGGCACGTGTCAGCAGTTTCTCCACGGGGCTGAGCTCCACTTTGGGATATGTAACGTAAACGGGCTTCTTCATGTTCAGTTTGGCGCCCATGTCGCCGATGGCCTTAGAGAGCGAGCCGAGCTCGTCGACCAGGCCAATGCGCAGGGCGGTGCGGCCGTCCCACACGCGGCCTTCGGCAATCTTCAGCACCGAGTCAACGGGCATGTCTCTGCCTGCGGCCACGCGGCCTGTGAACAGGCGGTAGCCGTCCTCCACCATCTTCTGGAGCGCCTGGTGCTGCTGCGGGGTGAGCGGACTGGTTATGGTGCCCATGTCGGCGTTGGGGTTGGTCTGCACGGTGCTCATGTTGATGCCCAGGTGGTCGGTCATCAGGCCTTTTACGCAGGGCATCATTCCGAAAATGCCAATTGAGCCGGTGAGCGTGTTGGCGTCGGCGTAGATGCGGTCGGCGCCGCAGCTTATGTAGTAACCGCCTGAAGCGGCATAGTCGGCCATCGACACATAGAAGGGCTTGCCGCTCTTCTTGAACTGCTCGAGGGCCTCCCAGATCTGCTCTGAGGCGAAAGCGCTGCCGCCTCCCGAGTTGACGCGGAGCACGAGGCCGCTCACGTCATCGTCGTCGGCCAGGTCGAGGATGTCGTCGGTAACCTTGCCGCCCACAATTCCTTCGTTGCCGGAGTCGCTGATGTCGCCCACGGCGTAGTAGACGGCGATGTGTTTGCCGTCGGCGCCAACGGCCTCCTTCACCTTCAGGTCGGCCTTGGCCATGTACTCGGCGGGGGTCACCACGGGCAGGTCGTCGTCCTCGTCAGTGTCGGTGAGGCGGCGCAGACGGTCTTCGAACTGGTGGCGGTATGCGAGAGCCGACACCACCTTGTCGCGGACAAGGCGCTCGGCGGGCCAGCATCCGGCGATGGAGTCGGCCCAGGCGTTGATGGTTTCGGGTTTGGTGTCAAGGTTGCGGGCCATTGACTGGGTGATGTTGCCCCAGATGGCGTCGAGGAACACGCGAGTCTGCATTTTTGAGGGTTCCGATGCCTCGGTGAGGATGAAGGGCTCCACCGCGCTCTTGAATGTGCCCACCTTCACAATCTGCACCTCCACGCCCAGCTTGTCGAGGGCGTTCTTGAAGAATGGCGTCTGTGTGGCGAGTCCGCGCACGTCGACGGCGCCGACGGGGTTGAGGAAGAGCGAGTCGGCAACGGCGGCCACATAGTAGTCGCCCTGCGAGTAAGAGTCGGCATAGGCGTAAATCCATTTGCCGGACTTCTTGAAGGCTTCCAGAGCCTCCACGAGCTCCTCGCGGAGGGCCAGGCCCATCGAGGCGCCGCGGCAGTTCAGTGCGATGCCCTTGATGTGGGAGTCGCGTGCGGCATAGCGGATGGCGTTCATCAGCAGTTCGTGGCTGCGAGTGGTTTCGTCGGCGCCCATGACCAGAGCCTGCACTGAGGGCGCGGTCTCGCGGTCGGCGTAGGTGCCGTCGAGGTCTACCAGCAGGATGGAGCCGTCCGGAGACTGGCTTCCGGCCAGGGCGCTGCCGAGCGCCATTATGAGGAATACTATTCCGCCCACGGCAAGGATGCCGACAGAGATCCATATGGCGGCCATAGAGCCGAGAAAGGCGGCGAAGAAACGTTTAAGCATCAGAATGACAGTATAATAAGATTACGGTCCAAGCATGCGCCGAATCCCCCTCGGGGACCGCGGCACGGCCATGGAACCACAAAGTACCCACAAAATTAACATTTTAGCCCCTAATCTGCAACTTTTTCCGGAAAAAATCCAAGACAAAAGATGCCGGGTAGTTCGGGCGTCAGAAAGTGAAGTGGAGAGCGAGGCGCACGCCGCGGCGGTCGGCCGGGTAGGCCGGATGGCGGTGGGTGATGCGCCACACATAGTCGAGGCGTATGCAGCGCAGGATGTTGTCAAGGCCCACTGAGGCCTCGATGTAGGGTGTGCGCGAGGCATCTCCCTGGGGTGTCAGGGCACCGTCGGGGAGGGCGAGTCGGCCGGGGGCGGCATCGGGGCTGTTGCGATGCGAGAGCGTGCCCCAGAAGCCGCTGATGCTGAACACCTCGCGTAGCTTGAGCTTCTTGACCAGGGGTATGTAGTTGAGAATGGCGCCGTTGGCCCAGTAGGTGGCGAAGAGCTGCGCGTAGGAGTCGGTCACGAACTCCATGGGGTTGAGCAGGGCGAAGCTCTCGGGCTGGATGGTGTAGGAAAGGTTGGCGTTGGGGATGAACAGCTGGGTGTAGGGTGTGCCTTTGCTCCATACGTGACCGCCGGATGCCAGAATGTCGGCATATCCCCACGCTGAGAACCAGAAGCGCTTCATCACACTCAGTTCCGTGCGGTTCACCGCCCATCGGCTCCAGGAGCGGCCTCCGGGGCCGTAGCGGTGGCTGAGGGTGATGACCGGCGCGTCCATGTTGACGGGGATGCGGTATGAGCGCGTCTGGTAGAATTTCTCGCCCGGGGCGAAGCGCAGGGTGAGGTCGGCGTAGGACTCCTGGAAGGAGGGGAGAGGGG
>JAXJRL010000092.1:0-2037 GCA_036310635.1 Muribaculaceae bacterium
CATTCGTAGGGCAGGCCACCGAACTGACACGCCTCTTCTCGGCCCACGATTCGCTCTTCTTCGCCAACTGCGCCTGCGAAAACGGCGAGGCTGCGGCCATCTTTGCCGGTCCCTACACCGTGACGATGCATAAGTCGAGCCTTCTGATCGCCGGCATGTTCTCATTCCTCAACGCCGGCTCGGGCTCCAACCAGAGCAACCACATGTATAAGCTCGGCCCTATCCATCAGGGTGTGGTCGACCGCGGGTCGAAGACTACTTCCGACAGCTACATCCTCTGGCCCGCCCATATCGGCGCCTTCTCGCTGGTGATGGGCCGCCACGTGAGCCATGCCGACACCTCGCGCCTTCCCTTCTCCTACCTTATAGAGCGCTCCGGCGAAGCACACCTCGTGCCGGGCGTGAACCTCAAGAGCGTGGGCACCATCCGCGACGCCATGAAATGGCCTAAGCGTGACAAACGCCACACTTCCGACAAACTCGACCACGTCAACTTCAATCTTCTCAGCCCCTACACCGTATCCAAGATGATTACAGGTATCAATCTGCTCGACGAGATTGAGGCTACATCGGGCGAAACTTCGGAGGTATACTCTTATCAGGGGCTTCAGATGAAGGCTTCAGCCCTGAGAAAGGGGCGCATGTACTACGGGCTGGCCATCGATAAGTTCATGGGTAACTCGGTGCTGAAACGCCTTGAAGGCAAGACTATTACATGCGATGATGACATCCGTCGCCACCTGTGTCCGACCCACGAATCGGGGCGCGGCGAATGGATCGACCTGGCAGGCCTCATCGCTCCGCGCGACGAGATCCGCCGCCTCTGCACCGACATAGCTCAGGGCCGGTTCAAGGATATTGAAGAGGTCAACGAGCGCCTGGCCACCCTCAGCCGCGACTACTACGACATGGAATGGACATGGGTAGCCGAGAATTTCCGCTATTGGTGGGGTAAGGATGTGTATGAGCTGACGGTGAAGGATGTGCGTGAGATCGCCGACAAATGGTGCGACAGCGTGGTGCGTCTGGACAAGATGCTCTATGAAGACGCCAAGAAGGAGTTCTCGTCAGTGGCCCGTACAGGCTTCGGCGTGGATGCCACATCGGAACGCAGCCGCCGCGGCGACTTCGAGCAGGTGCGCGGCGACTTCGAGCGTGATCCCTTTGTGAAGATGGTTCTCGATCACATCCGCAATAAGACCGCCCTTCACGACGACCTTATAAGCCGCCTTCCCTGCTGATTGCGCAGGGTAGCGCGGGGATGAGGCGCTAATAAATTTTGTAAATCTTATAAATCGTATAATTCTTATAAGTTTTATATGATATTGGATTGGCTTACAGTGAGATGGTCATCCCTTCGTTGGCGATGAGAGTCTCGGGAAATATCGACTGCGCTTCCGCAAGGTGGCGCAGTTCGTCATTATAGGCCTTTGAGAAATGGCCCAAGAGCAGGCGACGGACATTGGCGTCTCGGGCTATGCAGGCTGCCTGCGAGGCTGTGGAGTGGAAGCGCTCACGTGCCTTCTGAGTGGCATCGTCGGCGTATGTGGCCTCATGGTAGAGAAGGTCTACTCCGCTGACATAAGGCACGATTGAGGGGTCGTAGAGCGTGTCGGAGCAGTAAGCGTAAGAGGCCGACGGGTCGGCAGGCTTGGTCAGCTGTTCGTTGGTGAAAAGGCGCCCGTCGGGGGTCGTGTAGTCGGCACCCTCCTTGATGGAGTGGAGCCTGGCAACGGGGATGTCGAGGAATTTTACCATGTCGCCGCGCAGATGGCGCAGCTTGGGCTTCTCGCGCATTACGTAGCCCACGCAGGGGATGCGGTGGCGCAGGGGAAAGGCCTCAACGGTCAAAGCCGGAGTATCGAGCACTACCGACGGCTTCGAGGGGTCTACGATGTTGAACTTCAGCTCGTAATCGCGCTCGCGGCAGAAGAAATCCATGATTTTACCGAACATTTCCGCACCTTCGGCAAAGGTGTGAACCGTCAGTGTGCCCCCCTTCTGCTGAAGCGCCAGCGTCGATAGCAACCCCGGGAG
>JAXJRL010000093.1:0-4428 GCA_036310635.1 Muribaculaceae bacterium
CCTTCTTCTTCAACGGCGGCCGCGAGGCACCGTTCGAGGGCGAGGACCGCACGCTGGTTCCGTCGCCGAAGGTAGCCACCTACGACCTGAAGCCCGAGATGAGTGCCTTCGAGGTGGCCGACAAGCTCACCGCCTCGATCAACGAGGAGAAATACGACTTCATCGTGGTCAACTTCGCCAACGGCGACATGGTGGGCCACACCGGCATCTATCCGGCCATCGAGAAGGCCGTTGTGACCATTGACGAGTGCTGCCACCAGGTGGTGGAGGCCGCCAAGGCGCACGGCTACGAGGTGATCATCATCGCCGACCACGGCAACGCCGACCACGCGCTGAACGAGGACGGCACGCCGAACACGGCCCACTCGCTGAATCCGGTTCCCTTCGTGTATGTGACCGACAACAAGAAGGCCGTCGTGGCCGACGGCCGCCTGGCCGACGTGGCACCGAGCCTTCTGCACATCATGGGCGTGGCCCAGCCCGCCGAGATGACCGGCAAGGACCTGATCAAGGACTGATTCCGGACCCCCTGCCCCACCCTGTCAGCGGAATGTCCGGACTGAAAAGCTATCTGCGCCTGACGGCGGCGGCGACTGTCGCTGCCGTCGTCGGTGCGTTGATGCCCCAGAGCTGCACGTGCAGCCACCACCGCGGCGGCGATGCCTCGGGGACTGCCTCGGCCGACACCGTGGTGGCCCGCGAGCCGGAAGCCATCCTGAACGGGCCGGCGGAGCTTGACCCGCAGGCGCTCAGGCAGTATGCCGGGGCCGTGGGCGGCAACGTCAGCCTCAGCGAGGCCGACATGGCGCAGATGACGCGCCTGTGCGAGGCCGCCGTGAGCCGCATAGAGGCCGAAACGGAGCAGCTGGGCCGCAACGACGATGCCGCCGACACCTGGAACGTGCTGCAGGAGTTCGCCCGGCAGCCGTGGGTTGCCGACGAGCGCACGGTGGCCACATTTCTGGAGACAGTGCCTCTGCGACCCCTGCTGCAGGAGCGCGTGGACCAGCTGACACGCACCCGAGCACGGCTCAACACCGTGCTGCGCGAGCTATGCCACAGGCAGTTGCACCGCCAGCCGCTGCTGGAGGTGTGACGAACGCCAAAAACAACATCTTACCCATCATCACCCATCACACCGAAATGCAATTCAAATACATAAGCCGAAACAAGCCGCAGTGCCGGCGACTGATACTCATCTACGCCGGATGGGCCATGGACTGGCGCCCGTTCAAGGGGCTGGCCGCCGACGGCTACGACGTGATGGTGGTGTGGGACTACCGCGAGCTGACATTCAACTGGAAGCCGCTGCTGAAATACGACGAGATATGCCTGCTGGCATGGTCGATGGGCGTGTTCGCGGCATCGGTGACCGTGCACGAGATACTGCCGCGAATCACCAAACGCATAGCCGTGAACGGCACCCTGCACCCCATCCACGACCGGATGGGCATCCCCGAGACCATATTCAGCGGCACGGTTGCGGGGCTGTCGCCTACGAACATGCGCAAGTTCTACCGGCGCATGTGCCTGACGGCCGGGCAGTTCGAATGGTTCAAGGAGCACAAGCCGCAGCGCGACTTCGAGGAGATGCGCCAGGAGCTGACGGACATAGAGACGCACAGCCTGTTCCATGTGGCGCAGGTTGAGGACTGGGACCTGGCCGTCGTGGGGCGCCACGACACCATATTCCCGGCCTCGAACCAGATCAACGCCTGGCGCGGCCAGGGCACGCCCGTGCAGCTGATGGAGGCCGCGCATCTGCCGGACTTCGGACTGCTGCTTAAGCGTCTGTTCATCAACAAGGAGCTGGTGAGCCGCCGTTTCACGGCCAGCCAGAGCACCTACGGCAATGAGGCGGTGGTTCAGCGCGACATAGCGGCCCGGCTGTGGGAGGCACTGCAAGGCTCGCTCCACGGCCGCGAGCTGACGGGCAACGTGGTGGAAGTGGGCGTGGGCGACGGCCAGCTCACCCGCCTGTACGCGCCGATGCGCGGCCAGGGTACGCTTCAGCTGTGGGACATAGCGGACGTCGACACCGAGACGATAGGCAGGGTGGCTCCCGACGCGCGCGTGGAGCGTTGCGACGCCGAGGTGCGCATAAGGCGCATGGCGTCGGAATCGGCCATGTACATACTGTCGGCGTCGACACTGCAGTGGTTCAACTCGCCGCAGTCGTTCCTTCGGGAGTGCGGGCGTGTGCTCGCCCCGGGCGGCATGCTGGCAGTGAGCACCTTCGTCCACGGCAACGTGGAGGAGCTCAACCAGGTGCTGGGCACGGGACTGCAGCTGCCCACGCCACAGGCATGGCTGGGAATGCTTCCGCCGGAGCTGGAGGTGACATGGCAGATGGCCGACGTGCGCCGGCTCACCTTCGACAGCCCGCGCGAGGTGCTCCGCCACCTGAGCCAGACGGGCGTGAACGCTGTGAGCTACGGACGCAATCCGACAGTGCTGGCGCGCAAGATGCTGCAGGAGTATCCGCGCGACGCCGAGGGGCGCTGCACGCTTACCTACCGACCGTTCTACTTCGTGGCGCGCAAGGTGGAGCAGTGAGAATCCGCCAGGCGCGGCCTAAAACCGTAAAAGACAGAAAACTATGGAGATATTCGTTACCGGCACAGACACTGACGCCGGAAAGACATACGCCACGGCGTGGCTGGCCCGGAAGCTGGCCGCCGAAGGCAAGAAAGTGGTGACACAGAAGTTCATACAGACGGGCTGCACGGACAGCAGCGAGGACATCGACGCCCATCGCCGCCTGACCGGCACGGGCCATCTGCCCGAGGACGCCGAGGGCCTGACGGCACCGGTGATCCTGACATATCCGGCGTCGGCGCAGCTGGCGGCGCGCATCGACGGCGTGGAGATAGACCTTGGGCGCATAGACCGCGCCCGCGAGGAGCTGGCACGGCGCTACGACGTGGTGCTGGTGGAAGGCGCCGGCGGCCTGCTGGTGCCCATCACCGACGACTTCTGGGCCGCGGACTACGTGGTGACGCGCCATCTGCCTGTGGCACTGGTCACTAACAGCCGCCTGGGCAGCATAAACCACACCCTGCTGACGCTCGAGGCCATCAAGGCGCGCGGGCTGGAGCTGAAGTATGTGCTGTACAATACCTACTTCGACTCGGCATCGGCGCCGATCGCCGCCGACACCCGCGGCTTCATAGAGCGCTACGTGGCCCGGCACTTTCCGGAGGCGGAGATGCTGGACGTGCCGGTGATGGAGTGAGCCCGGCAAAAAAATGCCATAGGAGCCTCAGGCGCAACACACTGTTAAATAACTGAAAGAGACGCACACGGGGCCCGCGGCTATTGCATAAGGTAGAAATTTTTGCTACCTTTGCACTGAATTTTCTCCCTCACAATCAAGAATAAAATTCTAACCCATATCCAATAAGTTTATGAGCAATACTAAGAAATTTCTGACATGCGACGGCAACCAGGCCGCAGCGCATGTAAGTTACATGTTCTCGGAGGTTGCCGCCATCTATCCCATCACCCCGTCGTCGACGATGGCAGAGTATGTGGATGAGTGGTCAGCCGCAGGCCGCAAGAACATGTTCGGCGAGACCGTGCTGGTGCAGGAGATGCAGAGCGAAGGCGGTGCCGCCGGTGCCGTGCACGGCTCACTGCAGGCCGGTGCCCTTACCACTACCTACACCGCATCGCAGGGCCTCCTGCTGATGATCCCCAATATGTACAAGATTGCCGGCGAGCTGCTTCCGTGCGTGTTCCACGTATCGGCCCGCGCGCTGGCCTCGCACGCGCTGAGCATCTTCGGTGACCACCAGGATGTGATGGCCTGCCGCCAGACCGGCTTCGCCATGCTGTGCGAAGGCTCGGTTCAGGAGGTTATGGACCTGGCCGGTGTTGCCCACCTGGCCACCATCAAGAGCCGCGTGCCCTTCGTGAACTTCTTCGACGGCTTCCGCACCTCGCACGAGATCCAGAAGATCGAGGAAATCGACGGCGAGGCTCTGACATCGCTCCTCGACCGTCAGGCTCTGGCCGACTTCCGCGCCCGCGCCCTGAACCCCAACAAGCCCGTGGCACGCGGCATGGCCGAGAACCCGGACGTTTACTTCCAGCACCGCGAGGCATCGAACAAGTACTATGAGGCCGTTCCCGAGATTGTAGAGGGCTACATGAGCGCCATCAGCAAGATCACCGGCCGCGAGTACCACCTGTTCAACTACTACGGCGCTCCCGACGCAGAGCGTGTGATCGTGGCCATGGGTTCAGTGACCCAGGCCGCCCAGGAGGCCATCGACTACCTGACCGCCAAGGGCGAGAAGGTGGGTCTGGTATCGGTTCACCTGTACCGTCCGTTCTCGGCCAAGCACCTGCTGGCCGCCATCCCCGCCACCTGCAAGCGCATCGCCGTCCTGGACCGCACCAAGGAGCCCGGAGCAAACGGCGAGC
>JAXJRL010000094.1:0-27336 GCA_036310635.1 Muribaculaceae bacterium
ATCGGTCTCGCCGACTTCGACACGGTCAGCATCCACAACCTCCAGCGCCAGGTGGCCTTCGTCACCGCCGACGCCGGACGGCGCAAAGCACAGTGCTTGGCCGAACGCATACGCGCCCTCAACCCCGACGTGGAAGTGGTGACTTACTTCAAGGAAATCACTTCCGACAACGCTCCCGCCCTGCTGGCCGAATACGATGTGGTGCTTGAAGCCACCGACTCCGCGCGCTCCAAGCACACGCTTCCCGCCGTCGCCCTCCGCGCCGACACCCCATGCGTGCTCGGCGGCATACGCGGTTGGACCGGTATGGTCACCACTTTCCTCCCCACTGACCTGGCCGCCGGCGCCGTTGACGACTACACGGCACTCTTCGGTGCATGCCCTGAGGGCGCCGGGCCCCTCCCCGGCGTGTTCGGCCCTGTCACCGGCATCATTGCCACCTCGATGGCCGCAGAAGCCGCCAAACTCATCACAGGCGCCGGCACCGCCCTCAGCGGTCGCCTCCTCACCGTCGACGCCCTCACCGCCACCACTCAGGTGCTACGCCTCGACTGAGAGCCTCGGGAACACCATGCGCAGTCGCGTCCACCCGTCGGCCGTGCGCAGACTGAACCGCGCGCCGTGCTCACGCAGCACATCCGCCACAAGCATCAGCCCCAGCCCACGGCCATAGCGCTTCGACGAGTAGAACGGACGGAACACCAGCTCCTCCTCTCCGGGTCGGAGCCCAGGACCATTATCGCTGACTGACAGCATATTACCATCCACACTCAACACTATCATCCCATCCACGCCGCCGATGCTCTCGGCGGCGTTTTTCACGGCGTTGACCATCACCCTCTCAATCAGCACCATGTCCGCCAGCACACGCGCATCCTTCTCCGTGGCCTGCATACTCACCTCTATCCCCTCTCCGGCCACACCACGCAGCAACGGAAGCATGGCCTCCATCTCAGCTTTCAGATCCACGCTCACCAGTTCGGGAGCCGGCAGTTTCACTATGTCAGAATAGCCCTTCAGGAAATCCACAAGGTTACGGCATCCACGCACGCAGCTTTCGGCCGCGGCGCGCATGTCAGGGTCAACGGTGGTGTCGGCCACGCTCTCCAGCACCGTGCTCACGGAGCCCAGGGTGTTGTTCACCTCGTGCGCCATGGTCCGCACCACCTTCGTCATCATGGCCCGCTCGGCCTTGCGCACCTCCTCGGTCACACTCTCAGCCAGAAAGAACGCACGCTCAAAACCATTGTCCATGAACGCATGCCGCGATATGCTGTACACCTCTGTCTCGCCTGTCCGCACAGTCTCGGAGCCTCCTTTTTTCAGCCTGCTGCACGCTTCCAGCACCTTGGTGTCGGCCATACGTTCCCAGGCAGGGTTCCACTCGACGATGTTGCCGTCATAGTCGCAGATGGCAATTCCCTGCGGCGAGGCCTCAACAAGCAGCCTGAGCAAGTGCTCCTGCTCAGCGGCCTTCAGTCGCTCCTGCTTCATGCGGTCCATCAGCGAATTGAAAAAGTCCACCACCTTGTCGGCATCGGGGTTGCCTACGCGCCGCAGGCGGCTGCCATAGTCCTGGGCCCGTAGCAGATACACGCCATTCTCCACCGAACGCATGGTCCGCGCTACAGTCAGGTAGGCCAATAACAATCCAGCCACAAGCACAGCAGCCAGCGTCACCGCCAACGCACTGTGACCGGTCAGGCCGGCCACCACAAGCGCCATGGCCAACACCCCGTCGGCCGCCAATATCCATTTGTACATCATTGCAGTCCGTATTTCTCCATTCTTCTGTACAGCGCCTGGCGCGTGATGCCCAGACGCTCTGCGGCACGGCTCAGATTGTAGTCGCTGCGCCGCAACGCCTCGATCACCGCTCTGCGCTCCATGCTCTCCAGAGTCTCATCCTCCATGGCCCGTCCACGTTCTTTCAGAGCGCCGCGCACCCGCGCCATAATGTCGCGGTTGGTCCACGGCTTGGTCACAAAGTCGCATGCACCGTATTTCAGACCCTCCACGGCCAGTGGAATCGTGCCCCACGCCGTGATCAGGATCACTGCCGTGTTCTCGCTCAGTATCTTTATCTTACGCAGCAAGTTTAATCCGTCGGTGCCGTCCGTGCTGAGACCGAGGTTCATGTCCAGGAGCACAACCTCAACACCACCGCCACGCACAGCCGCCAGGGCTTCCGCCTCGTCGCCTACGGCAGCGCTCTCATAACCGGCCTGTTTCAGCACCAGGGTCAGCCCGCGGCGTATGGCTTCGTCATCGTCTACAATCAGTATCATATCGCAAATTTACCATTTTTTTAAAAACCGCGCACCAGTTTCTCTATGTCTGCATCAATGTCTCCACCCCGTTCAAAGTCGTACAGAGTGACCGATCTCAGCTGGTACCAATAATTCCAGAACTTGAACAGCTCGTTCACATACTCCCTGCGGCTCTCATCCTTGCGGGTCTGCGAATCGTTAAGATCCAGAGTGGAGATACGTCCTATCAGATATGTCTCCACATTGACATCATAGCGTTTGCGGGCTATCTCATCGGCGCGCACTGCCAGTTTCACCTGATTCTGCTGGTTGCAAAGCCGCTCCACCAGCACAAACAGATCCTGGCTGAAATCCATGCTCTCCTTACGCAACCGGCTTTCAGTGACACGCCGGCGGCTTTCGGCCACCTTCACCTTTCCGCGTCGCTTACCCCAGTCGAGCAGAGGGATGCTTACACCCACCTCCACCACCTGGTTGCCGCGCAGACGGCTGTAGGCATCGCCCACAGTGTTGTCAGCCCCGGTATAACCGACTTGAGCGAAGAGATTCACCTCGCGCAGGTCTCCTTTGGCCTTGGCCACTTCATAGTCGGCCTGCAGCTGCCGGCGACGGACGGACTGAGCGAATTTATTGTTGCTCAGAGCCCGTTCAAGCGCTTCGGCATAGCTGACATCGGCATTCGGTATCACACTCGGCACCACCGGTTCCACCTCCACGTTCTCGTCCAGGTCCAGGAACGACCTCAGCCGGAACATATCAGCTTTCAGAGTGCTGCGAGCATCGGTCAGTTCGCTTTTGGCATCGAGCACGTTCAGCTCCATCTGCAGAAGGTCGTTTCCACTAATCTGCCCCATCTGGCGTTTCTCTTTGGCCACAGCATAAAGTTTCTCGGCATTCTGCAGGTTCTGCTCGGCCACTTCCAGATTCACACTGCTCATTATCAGTGTGAAATAGTAGTTGACAGTGGTCACCGCCACATCCTCGGTGGCACTGAGGAAGGCTGCCATGGCCTCGCGGTATCTCACCGGTTCGATACGGCTGTCCCACTTCATGGTGTTCACGCCGAATATGGGCTGGTTGAGTGTCAGAGCCACAGGAATGGACATGAAACGGTTGGCTGTGCCGTTGTCGAACTGACGCACCCAATCAAGGCTGGATTTCAGCGCCAGCTTGGCTCCGGTGAGTCTGATATTCTGAGTGACAGTCACTTCTCCGTTCATCTGCAGGCTCTTGTTGCGCACAAAACTATACCCGCCTTCGCCGTTCATGTAAGCGCTGTACTGGTTGGCATAGCTTGGCAGCGTGGCTCTGAAACTCACCTCGGGCAGCTGGTCGGCACGATAGGTGCGCCATTCCCAGTAGGCCTGACGCAGTTCGTCCAGGGCCGCGGCGGCATCAACACTGTTGCGCCTGGCCGTAGCGATAGCCTCGTTGAGGGTGAGGGTCAGCACCCGGGGTTGCGCCCACACGGGCACAACCGCCAGAGCTGCCGCTATCAGAATGAAAAGCTGTCTCATTGGTCTTTAATCGTTTCTGAAACATTGGTGCGCATGGCCTTGCGAGCCGGCATCCACACACCTGCCACAATCGTCAGTGCCAGAACGGCCACCACAATCACCATGGATATGTAAGGGATGGCTTCATTCATAGACCGAAGCGAATCGAGCATCTCCCGGACCGTTTCATTGCGAAGCAGCACAAATGCCGCCGCTATCCATATAGCACTTCCCACCATCAGCAGAATCATACCTTCACTCACCAGACGTGCGAAAACATTACGCTGAGTGGCGCCGTTCACACGCCTGATGGCAATCTCCTGCGAGCGCTGCTGGGTGCGGAACCAGAAAGTGCCAAGGAATCCGAGGAATACCACCACAAGCATGAAGCCGCCGCACACACTCAGCTGCATGATCAGCAGAGTTTTGTCCTTGTGAGCCGACTCTGCAAGCTCGTCCAAGGTGTGGATGCTCTGGATGTACACATTGCCCTGGCGCATGTCGCTTGGCTTCAGACTGTTTACAAACTCCCGGCCTGCGCCAGGCTTAACCCTCAGCACCATTTCATCGGCCATTTTGTCGTCGGCCAATGGTTTGAGCATCATGCCCTGCATGACGGGTTCATAGTCGTTTTGCCTCATGCCTTCCACCACAATGCTTCCAATGGTATATACCTTGGTTGAGTCAAAAGATGAGTAGGCATTGCGGCCGGCAAACAGCTCCGGGCTGTACTTCTGGTACAAGTCGGCGGTGCTGATCAGCGATTTGTCCTGCTCGAGCTGGGACATGACCTGTTCGGGAGTTTCGCCACGGGTGCCGCGGATTCGGTATACCCTGGCCATAGACGGGGTTACCTCCCTGTAATTGAAACCGTAGGTATATGTGGAGTCGCCGTCGCGGCGCCAGATGGAGTTGCCCCAGAAGTTCAATCGGTAAAGCACGGCGTTGTTACCCGTGCCGGCCACTTCCACAAGGGGATTCGCCTCCATCCTGCGTCTCAGCATCAGCATGTCGGTGCCATATCCTTGATTTTCATCGGCATAAGGAATATATTGGTTTGCGGAGTCGGGCACGGTGCCAAGATCGGCAACCACCAGGTCGTCAGTGTCATAAAGGTGACTGGTGTTGGTAACATCAAAGAGCGAGTAGAGCACACAAGTCACGCCCCAGAGCACCAGTCCGACGAGGGCCAGCTCTATCACCATCCATATATTGCTGCGCCATTCATTGCGCATCTCTGTAATCAGTTTTCGTTTCATTGTTCGTCGTCTTTTTGCATCATTTTATACCTTGCCGTTAATAGCCTCGACAGGACTGAGTCGGGTTGCCTGCCATGCGGGGATGGATGCAGTCAGCACATTCAGCACCAGGCACACACCCAGCGCCACTCCGATCGTGCGCCAGTTAAGTAGCATGCCCAGATCGGGCGTGCCGAGCGGGTGCGTGCAGTTTGAATACGGCAGGATGTTCAAATAAAGGCTGTCCATGTTCATTGCAAAAACATATCCAAGGGTCACACCTATGACACCGCCTACGAGCGTTACCAGCATGTTCTCCGCCAGGATGTCGGCAATAAGGCGCATGCGTGTGCAACCGAAGGCGCGACGTACGCCAATTTCGCTAACCCTTCGGCGTAGACGACTGTGCAGCATGCTGCTGAGATTAATGGCCGGCACTATTAGCAGCAGGGCATATATGACAATGTGCATATTGCGGCTGCTCTCAGTTTCGGGGTCAGTATTGCTGCCCATGTTTCCATTGATGGCTGTGAACTGGTCATAGGGAGACTGATGGTAAACGGCAGTCTTGCCTTGTGCTTTTAGCTCGCTGTTAAGCTGGTCGTATCGGGTCTTCACCTGTGCCCTGATATCCTCAGGATCGGCACCGTCCTCCATCAGAAGGACAGTTGCCAGATTACCCAGGCAAGGATTGTCGCCCCAGCGCAGGTTCGGGTCCAACGGCGAGGCCGGCAGGAACACATCGCTCTGGGCATGGGTGGCCAGGCGCGTGTGGTCCTTGACCACGCCAATGACAGTATACTCCTCAAAGTCGACATAAAATGTCTTTCCTACAGCGCCACCGTCGCCAAACAGCTGTCTGGCAGTGCTTTCGTTCACCACTGCCACATGTCTGTTGTCGCGGGCCTCCTCCGCGGTATAGTATCTGCCGCTTACCAGCGTGTGGTTGAAAATGTTCCAGAATTCGCCGTCGGTTCTTCGCAAGTCCACGCTGAAGGGGTTGTGCATCGGACCTTCCACAGTTGCCGGTTCCACATCCTTGGCGTAGACCGACATACGCTCCACACCTTCAAGACCGCCGTACAGGCGCTCGGCGGTCTCGTAGTCAAGGCCCGAGGAGCTTTCGCCCTCTCCGCTGAGGTCGGCTATGTCCATGTACCAACCGTGAAGCAGTCGCCCGCGCTGACTTTCGGGAGCAAATGGCAGAACAGCAATCTGCTGAACTATGACCATCACTATGATCATGAATATGCTCAGCGCCGTGCCTATCAGCGTCACACCGGCAATCACAGGCTGGTGGCGCATGTCGAAGATTATCTCTTTCAGCTTTCTATTCATAGCTTTCTGTTTTTTGGGGGTAACTTTGCGGTTCAGCCCACTATCCGTCCATCGAATATGCGCACAATGCGGTCTGTTTCACGTGCCTGGGCTTCGTTGTGTGTCACCATCACTATGGTTGTGCCGTCCTCGCGGTTGATGCGGTGAAGCAGCTCCATCACTTCGGCGCCCATCCTGGAGTCGAGGTTGCCCGTGGGCTCGTCGGCAAGGATTATCTCCGGAGCGCCGACCACAGCTCTGGCAATGGCCACACGCTGGCACTGACCGCCGGAAAGCTGCGAAGGTAAGTGTTTGATTCTATGGCTCATGCCCAGACGCTCCAGGACTTCTTCAACACGTTCACGACGCTGACGGGCAGTCATGCCGGTACGATAGTCGAGCGGCAGCTCCACATTGTCGCCCACGCTCAGCGACGGAATAAGGTGGAAACTCTGGAACACGAAACCGATGTTACGGTTGCGGAAGCGCGACAGCGCGGTGTCAGGCATCGCTCCGCAGTCTGTGCCCAACAGCCTGACGGTGCCGGCGGTGGGGCGGTCAAGCAGGCCTGTTATGTTCAGCAGGGTGGATTTTCCGCATCCGGACGGACCCATGATGGAAATAAACTCGCCCTGCTCCACTCGCAGGTTCACATTCTCAAGCGCAGTGGTCTCTATCTCCTTTGTTCGGTACACTTTGCTCACTCTTTCAAGTTCGATTATTGCCATTTTATTCTTATTTTTTTATTTGATTTTCAAGCTCTTTCTATTCTCATAGGCTTCGAGTCGCCCCAGTGCCACCCGCTCTCCGGGCTCCAGCCCGTCCACCACCTCCACATGGTCGCTGTTGCTGTCGCCGAGGGTGACAGTGCGTCTGACCAAGCGGCTGTCTTCTTCAAGCACAAAGATGCTGTATTCACCGCGGCCTTTGAATCCGTGGGGCAAGGGTATGCGCGTAACGCGCTCGCGGTATCCGTATTTCACCTGCATCTCTACTCTGAGGCCCGACCGCAGCCGCGGATGACGGCTGTCGGCAAGGGCCACCCCGAATCGCACGGTGCCACCGCGAGCCTCGGGGTCCACATTGGTAACGGTGCCCCTGAGCACTTCGCCGCCGATGCGCAGCTCCACCTCGGAACCAGTTTGCACCAGATTGCTCTGGCTTTCGCTCACTTCGCCCTCGACGCGGTAGCGGCTCAGGTCACTGACCACTGCCACGCAGGTGCCGGCTGCTATGCTGCCGCCTGTCTCGCTGACTATATAGGTGAGCACACCGTCAACGGGTGCGGCCATGCGCCCTTTGTCAAGGATGCGCAGCTTTTCGGCCACGTCGCGGCCCTGGATGTTGTCGCTGAGCGCCGCAGAGGCATCGGCGGCATTAATGCGTCGGTGTTCGCCGTCGAGTCGCATGCGCAGTTGCTCCAGCTCCAGCTGTCCGGTGGCGTAGGCGGTTTCGGCCTGTCGCACACGGTCTCCGGTGCCGCTGCCCAGGCTGTCGAGGCGGCGCTCGTTCTCCACCTCGACACGCTGGCGCTCCACTGCCATCTCTTTCACGCGGATCTGCATCCGCAGCTCGGCGAGGGCCGTGGCGTTGTTGATTTTCTGTTGACGTGCGTCGAGGCGGCGCATGCGCTGTTGGTCGGCCACTCTGCCGTATTCAGTCTCGGCTGAGGCCAGGTCGAGGCGCACCAGTGGCTGGCCGGCGCGTACTGTGTCGCCGGTGCGCACGAGGATTTCGGTAACGGTGGTGGTGATGGGGGTGATGATGCGACGCTCGGTCTGCGGCTCAATGCGGCCCTGCGCGCTGACAGCGGCTTCAAGCGGGCCGGTCTCAACGGTGGCCAGGCGCGCGTCGGCGAGGGTCACTGCGGGCTCAACGGCGGCCACCGTCCACCAGACAAGTATGACGGCCGCAATGGTGACTGCGGCGACGGTGACGAGCCGGCGCAGGCGATGGCGGCGTAGGTGGGCAGGGCTGAGGCGGCGGTCAGTGCACTCGCCCCGGGACGTGGGTGTGGGAGATTGGGAGGACATCGGGGTATTTCTGTTTGTTTTTTCAACAACAAAATTACCCTTTTTCACCATCCATGTAAACAGGCACTGTGTATCAACGGGTTACGCCGTCAGCGCCGTCCGTTTCCGTACATTTCCCCACAATTCCCAATTCCTGATTGCCGCGCTACTCGGGCCAGCAGGGAGTCTTGGCGGAGAGCTCGGGGATGGTGCTGCGGCGGTAGCGCGGGTTGTGGCCGGCTCGGCGTTGGGCGCGGTAGTCGTCAAGGCAACGCACGGCGTAGCGCCCCAATACGAGGATTGCGGCAAGGTTGCAGATGGCCATAAGCGACATGGTGATATCAGCCAGCGACCACACGAAGCCCAGCGACGACACGCCGCCAATCAGCACCATGGCCCCGACGCAAAGTCGGTAGGCCGTAAGCACCCATTCCCGACCGGTGAGAAAGCGGATGTTTGTCTCGCCGTAGTAGTAGTTGGCCACGATGGAGGTGAAGGCAAAGAATAGGATGGCCAGACTGATGAAAGCCGGGCCAAGGCCGGTGCCGGGTGCAATCTGGGCATCGACGGCGGCCTGGGTGAGGCTTATGCCTTGGGCCTCGCTGCCGATGTGTACGCCGCTGCACAGGATGATGAAGGCCGTGCAGCTGCAGATTATGAGGGTGTCGGTGAACACGCCGAGGGCCTGCACCAGACCTTGTTTAACGGGATGACTCACATGAGCAGTGGCGGCAACGTTGGGTGCGGAGCCTTCGCCGGCTTCGTTGCTGAACAGGCCGCGGCGTATGCCCATGGCCATGGCTGCGCCCACTGTGCCACCAACAGCCTGGTTCACACCGAAGGCGTTCTCGAATATGAGAGCCAGCACGCGCGGCACGGCCTCAAGATTGAGTAGCACGATGATGAGGCTCAGGGCTATGTAGGCCACGGCCATGACGGGAACCACAACCTGGCTGAAGCGGGCTATGGAACGGATGCCGCCCCATATTATTATCAGTGTCAACGCGGTGATCACCGTGGCTGTGGCCCAGGTGGGAACGCCCCACGAGGTGCTGAAGGCCTCGGATATGGTGTTACTCTGCACGGAGTTGTAGGCGAAGCCGAAGGTGACGGCGATGAGAACGGCAAAGATGGCCGCCCACCAACGCTGGCCGGTGCCGTGGAGTATGTAGTAGGCGGGGCCGCCTCGGTAGCCGCCTTTCTCGTCGGGCACTTTGAAGAGCTGGGCAAGAGTGGACTCGATGAAGGCCGATGCCGAGCCTATCAGCGCTATGACCCACATCCAGAACACGGCTCCGGGGCCGCCCATCACTATGGCAGTGGCCACGCCGGCAAGGTTGCCGGTGCCCACGCGGCTGGCTATGGAAACCATAAAAGCCTGGAAAGAGCTGATTCGGTGATGGCGCTCGTTGTCGGCGGGACTGCCGGGTTCGCGGGCCACGAGCAGGCGGCACATTTCGCCGGCCATGCCGAACTGCACGCCGCGGGTGCGCAGTGTGAACCACACAGCTGCCACGAGCAGCATGGGGATGAGCAACCAGTCGGACAGCGCATTGCCGACGGCCGAGGTTATCTGTTCAAGGGTTTCCATATCTGTAAGGTGGGGTGTTTTTAGGATGTGGTCAGCGTTTACGGATTTTTATGAAGTCGCCGTTGTCGGCAGGCACAGAAGGGGATGCGTGGGTTTCGGTTTTCGGCGCGGGGGTTGTGTCGGGGCGTACGCTGTGAAGGGTGTCAGCGGCGGGCTTATGCCCGGCGGGAGCTTCGCGGCGCTTGGGTTTGAGGAAGTTGAACATCTTGTCAAAGTCGCGCTTGAACATCACGCCCACGCCCTGGGTGGTCTGGGCTGTGCGCAGGTAATAGTTCTGGTCGTTGTAGCGGTTGTAGGCTTTCAGGCGCCACGAGCCGCGGCGGTTGAGCAGGTACTCGATGTCGAAGTCACCGATGAACTGATTGGTGTTTAGCGATTTGTCGCGGTAGCCGAAGTTGCCGTTGAGGCGCAGGCGGTTGTTGAGCAGGTTGCTGGACAGAGCCACGTCCACCTCCACGTCGCTGAAGTCGCCGCGGTCGCTGCGCAGGTTGGGGGCTATGCTCCAGTTGTCGCTGAGCTTGCCGAGCATGCTGCTCAGCTGGCTGGCGATGGTAGACGAAGCCACGCTGAAGAGTTCGTTGCCCTTGGTGGTGGACATGTACTCGGGAGTGTAGAAGCGGTTCAGAGCCAGCAGGTAGATGATCTGGCGATTCATCATGTCGTCGGTGCTGACAATGGACCGCACTTTGCGGTAGATGTCGCTGTTGAGCGTGGGGAAGTCGAGGTCAAACGATATGTCGGGCTGGCGCATGTCGCCTTGTGCCATCAGCACGGCGTTGACGGGCACATTGGTGCGGTTGAGGTCCTTATCCTGCAGGAAGGATTCGTCGAGGTCGCTGAGGTTGGCATTGACGGAGTAGAGGGCTTTGATGTCGAGGCGCGCCGAGTACGGGTCGCCGGTGAAGGCTATGGAGCTGCCCTCTTTGATGGTGAAGTCTTTGACGATTATGTCCTGGAGGGTGAAGTTATAGCTTCCGCGCTCAATGACGTAGTTGCCGTACATGCGCAGCTCGTTGCCGTTGGACTGGTAGGTCATGCGCATGTTGCCGTTTCCGTACGATTTGATGCGGTCACCGCCCACGGGGTCCATGACGATGATGATGCTGGCGGCGGGGGTGATGTCCACCTGAATGTTCATGTTGTAGTCCGAGGGGGCGTCGGCCTGAGCGGCCTTTGCCAGCATGCGGTCGCGGTACTCGCGCACAGCTGCCGGCAGACGGTCCACCTCGATTATGGAGTCGGTGATAACAGCCTGGTTGCGGTTGCGGAAGGTGATGAAGGTATAGTCGTCGGCCTCCTCGGTGTCGCTGAGCACGAAGGTGAAGGTGGAGCCCTCGGTTGTGGTCATGTTCACATCGATGTTCACGTATCCCGGGGCGCCTTTGATGAGCGCACCGCCGTTACCGAACACTCGGCCGTACCAGTCGGGACTCTTCTTGGCCGTGACATCGTAGACAAGGAGCTGGCGGGCGTCGGTGAGTTTGAACATGAACTCGGGGTCGTGGAAGAAATTGTGCTTCACATAGCCGTTGAGCAGGGCGGTATTTCCGTAGCGGTCGGACATGGTGATGTTCTTTATGTCAATGAGGCCCGGACGGATGTGCACGCTGTCGGTGGCATAGTACCAGGTGTTGGTGAATCCCACATTAAGGCCCAGCGAGTCGGCATAGAGGTCGCCCTCGAGGTCAATGTACTTGAAGGTGCCGTAGAGGCGCGCGTGGCCCGAGGCGTAGCCCGAAACATCGTCGGCAAAGGCGCTCATGAACGGTTTCATGAAGCCCACTTTGACGTGGTCGGCATCGAAGTGTATGTCGAGTTCTTCGTTGGCGGGCACTATGTCGCCGTAGATGTGGGACAGTTTGCCTCCGGGCTCGGTGATGTCGGCATCGAGCGAGAAGGCTTTCTTCGTGTTGTCCCACCAGGCTTTGACCTTACCGTCGCCCAAGGTGCAGTAGTTGTAACCTATGTTTTTCACCGTCAGGTTGTCGCACCACAGCTGTGGTTCGCCGCTCAGCACCTCGCGAGCATGGAAAGTGCCGGTGGCAAGGCCTCCGATGAGGGCTTTGTTTATGTCGAGGGTCTCGAATATGGAGATAAGCTCAAGGTCCTGCAGGCGTACCAGCATCTCGCTATCGGGATTCGCCGAGGCTTCGCCGTCAATCTCGAGACTCTGGTCGCCGGCTTTCATTCTGAATCCGCTCACGGCGTAGTGATTGGGTCTTACAGTTATGTGCGAGGGGCTTATCTCCCAGGTGGCGTCGCCGAAGTTGATTTGGCCGGGGTTGAATGCCACGTCGGCGATGAGCTGGTTAGAGGCGGCATCGCGGTCTACGAGTGTCGAGAAGCTCAGCGTGCCATCGATGGGCTTCTCTCGCTCCATCTGCCAGTTTATCTTGGTGTCGAGGCGGTTGTTGGCGGCGGTCATGTTGGATGTCACGGCCATTATGCCTTTCTGCGTGGGGATGGTGGAGGTTACATAGATGGTTCCGTTGCCGTCAACGCCGTCCACACCCACGTGCAGTGCGGTGTTCTCTATGATTTTGTCGCCCTGTTGCAGATAGGGGGCGTCTACTGTTATGTTGAAACCGTGCTTGGCATACTCGAACATGCCGTTTATGCTCACGGGATAAACAATCTGCACGGACAGGTTGAAGAACGACGAAAGATTCTCGGCGTCGGCAATCTCGAGGTCAAAGTCGAAATCGTTCCAGAGCCGGGCCTCAGCCGCAAGGTCGTGCTTGTGCTCGCCCTCGCCGAGATGGTTGTAGCCGGTCAGGGCCGGGAACACGTGCCCGACAATGTCGCGACACTGGTTCCAGAACGTGCCCGGATGTATGCTGCCGCTGATGCTGCCGTTGAGGAAGTCGCTCTCCACCGTCACGGAGTTGGGCTTCGCAGTGTTGTCAGCATCAGCTCTGAACTTTTTGATTAGCAATGTCTTGCCAGCATTGTCGGTAAAACGCAGGCCGCGGATGTCAACGTGCCCCTTGAGCCATTCGTTAAGCCGTCCGGACAGGTCGGCATCCAGGTCAACGGTCAGGTTGTAAGGCTCATATTTGCCTTTCACGCCCAGCGGTTCCATCTGCAAGTCTCTGACAGAGCCGGCAACGGCGATGCGCGGGGCCGCGCTGCGAGTGGAGCCCTCGATACGCAGGTCAACAGTTCCGGCAGAATCGGCCATGGCAACGAGGCCATTGAAGTCTCCGTCAGGCGTCATGTTGCCTTCGGCCTTGATGTTGCGGAAGGTGTGGCCGTCAAAGCTGAATGCCGGCACATCGGCTGTTGCCGAGCCGGTGAATTTCTTCCCGTTAATGTCAACAGTGCCGTCAACCGAGGCTGTGATACGGCCAAGGCGCTCGTTGCCGAGCAGCGTGCCCAGGTCGAAGCCGTCAACATCGGCCACACCGTCCACGCTCCAGCCATTGCCCTTGCCGCGCGACAGAGCCGCATCGGCTATGACGCCGCCAAGGTCGCTTGTTATGTTGGTTTTAGCCTCCAAATCCTTCAGCGAACCGGAGGCTTTCACCGTTGCTGACACAGTGCCCAGGTGGCGTAGAAGTTCGTCGGCCTTGACGCGGTCCTTGACACTGAGCAGCGAGGGAATCCATGCAAGCGAGCCGCGCAAGGCCTTGATTTGCAACTCGGCATTGCTGATGGTCAGGCTGTCGGCGTTCATGAGCGAATGTGCCGCGCCGTGGGCCTCCAGGCTGAATCCGCTCTGGCGGTCATCGAGTTTCAGCTCCTTGAGCGCAAGGCTGCGAAGCGAGCCTTGGGCCTCGAGGCTGATGTAATATCGGTTGGAAACCTCCGACAGCGCCGGAACGAAGGCCGCGGCATCGGACGGGCTTATGTACGAGCCTTGAAGCAGCGCCAGATTCACATCGCGCGTGCTGCCATAGGTGCCGATTTCTGCTGCGTTGGCATACCGGGCACTCAGCGGCCCGAATTTCAGCAGGGTGTTGGGCAGCTCCAAGGTAAGATTCTTCACCGACAGTGTCCGAGGAGTGTACACGCCATTTGCGGCCAGGTTCTTGACTGTAAATCCGGAGTGCACGTCCCTGAGCGACAGTCTCTCCAGGTCAACGCGCACACTGTCGTTGCTAATTCGCGGCAGATACGCCACCATGTTGAAATCAGCAGCCGCTATGTGGGCGGGGTCAAACCGGCCGGCTTTTCTGGGCTCGCTCAGCACATCGTAGCTCACCTTGGAATCGCGAATCATCACCGTGTTTATGGCAAAGTTGAGGCGGGTGGGTTTCTTGTTGGGCTCTTTCTTGGAGAGTTTACGGATAATCCCATCAATGTTGAGCGGCTCGGTCTTGCTCTTGCGGTATAAGTTGACGCTGAGTGAGTCAAGAGCCACATAGTCAACGCAAATTCGACCTGTTCTGAGCAGATACATAAGCTCGAAGCGGGCGGCAATGTCGCTGACTCTGAGGGCCGTGCTGTCATAATCATCCTTCACGCTGAGGCCCACCACACGCAGGCGGTTGAAGGGAGCCACATCCACGCGCTGCACCTTCACCTCTGTGCCCAGGAGCTCGGTGAGCGAGCCTTCAGCCATGTCCTTGAGCATACTTTGGCACCAAGGCGTGGAAAGCAGGATATAGAGAACAGTGGGCACCACTACGACCAGCGTCAGCAGTGTTACCAATATGGCTCTGAATATCTTGTAAGCTCTTGTCATTGTCTTGCGAAAAGCGTCTGTGCCGGTGATGAGGTGGATTACGGGCTTGGGGCGCCTGCACTGAAGCGCCACAGTTGTCTTTCAGCTTGCGGCACAGTTGCTACAATCGTACAAATTTACGAAATTTTTTCCACATACCTGCGCTCTCTGTCGGCCTTATTTCACATGCTTGTCAACCATCGCTCCCAGGGTGGCTGAAACCGCATGCGCGGGCACAAAACAACGGCAGACTGCCGAGTGAGTACAGTCTGCCGTTGTTTTATGGATGGTCGGTGCCTTGCGGCGCCTTTGCTGTCGGTCTGGGTATCAACCGCCGAAGTTGTCGAAGTGGATGCTTGCGGGGTCTACGCCGAGACCGTCGAGCATCTGCTCCACAGCCTTGCTCATCGGGCCGGGGCCGCACATGTAGTACTCGATGTCCTCTGGATCGGGATGGTTCTTGAGGTAGGTGTCGTAAATGACCTGGTGCACAAAGCCCGGGGTATACTTCACGCCGGCAGCATCGGCTGCGGGGTCGGGACGGTCCAGAGCCAGGTGGAAGTGGAAGTTGGGGAACTCCTTCTCGAGGTTGAGGAAGTCCTCCAGATAGAACACTTCGTTGAGGGCACGCGCACCATAGAAATAGTTCATAACGCGGTCGCGGGTCTGCAGGGTCTTGGTCATGTACATGATCTGCGAGCGCAGAGGGGCCATGCCGGCGCCACCGCCAATCCACATCATCTCGGCTTTGGAGTCGATGATGGGGTGGAAGTCGCCGTAAGGGCCGCTCATGAGCACCTTGTCGCCGGGCTTGAGGGTGAAGATGTAGCTCGAAGCAATACCGGGCATCACGTCCTGGAATCCCACCTGGGGCTTGGGTTTGAACGGCGGTGTGGCTATGCGCACGGTGAGCATTATCACATCGCCTTCGGCGGGATAATTGGCCATGGAGTAGGCGCGGATGGTGGGCTCGTCGTTGTGGCAGTTGAGCGAGAAGAGTCCGAATTTCTCCCATGCGGGCAGATATTCGGCGCCTATCGACTCCTTGTCGATGTCCTTGTCGTACGACATCGAGTATTTAGGAATCTTGATCTGCGCGTATGAGCCGGGGATGAAGTCCATGTGCTCGCCTGCGGGCAGGGCCACGATAAACTCCTTGATGAAGGTGGCAACGTTCTTGTTGGAGATAACGGTGCACTCCCACTCCTTGACGCTGAGCACGCTGTCGGGAACTTTGATGGCCATGTCCTGTTTTACCTTCACCTGGCAGCCGAGGCGCCAGCCTTCTTTGATTTCTTTGCGCGAGAAGTGAACGGCCTCGGTGGGGAGAATGTCTCCACCGCCCGACATCACCTGCACTCGGCACTGTCCGCAGCTGCCTTTGCCGCCGCAGGCCGAAGGGAGGAACACGTCCTTGGTGGCCAGCGACGAGAGCAGCGAGCTGCCGGCCGCGACGGCTATGTCAGTGTCGTTGTTGATGTTGATGTTTACGTCGCCGGTCTTGACCATAAACTTCTTGGCTACGAGCAGGACTGCAACGAGCAGAAGGGTTATGGCAAGGAATATGGCGGTTCCGGCTATCACGGTCAGCGATGCCGGGCTAACGGCGGCGGGAATTATGGGTGTATACATATCTTGTCAGCGATTGATGGTTAGATCTTTATTCCCAGGAAGCTCATGAATGCTATGCCCATGAGCGCGGTGATTATGAAGGTGATACCTATGCCGCGGAGGGGTTTGGGAATGTTAGAGTGTTCAGCCAGGCGTTCGCGTATGGCCGCAATCGACACGATGGCGAGCAACCAACCCAGACCCCAGCCGAGGCCGGAGAAGATGGCTGTGCCGACATTGGGGAAGTCGCGCTGCTCCATGAACAGGGAGCCGCCGAGGATGGCGCAGTTAACGGCGATCAGGGGCAGGAAGATGCCGAGCGAGGCGTAGAGCGCCGGGGTGTATTTCTCCACGGCCATCTCCACGAGCTGCGTCATGGAGGCAATCACGGCAATGAACATTATGAGCGAAAGGAAGCTAAGGTCAACCGCCGCATATTCAGCTCCGAGCCACACCAGGGCGCCCTTGCGGAGCACGTAGGTCTCCAGCAGGTAGTTGATGGGCAGTGTGATGGTGAGCATGAAGGTGACGGCCACGCCCAGTCCGAGAGCTGTGCGCACGTTCTTGCTTACGGCAAGGAACGAGCACATGCCCAGGAAGTAGGCGAATATCATGTTGTCGACGAATATCGAACGGACAAGCAAATTTAAGTATTCCATATATCGATTCTGTTTAATCGGTCCAACTTAGTCTGTTCAGTCCTGAAGGTCCTTGTTGTGAGCGCGGTGCACCCAGATGATGCATGCCACCACAATCAGTGCCATGGGCGGCAGAATCATCAGGCCGTTGTTGGCGTAGCCGGCATCGTAGAGGCACTGGGGCACCACCTGGTAGCCCAGCAGCGTGCCGCTGCCGAGGAGCTCGCGGAAGAAGGCCGTGATTACAAGGATGATGGTGTAGCCCAGACCGTTGCCCACGCCGTCGAGGAATGCGGGCCAGGGGCGGTTGCTCATGGCGAAGGCCTCGAGGCGTCCCATCAGGATGCAGTTGGTGATGATGAGGCCAACGAACACCGACAGCTGTTTGCTGACATTGTAGGCGTAAGCCTCAAGGAGCTGGTTGACAATCACCACGAGACCGGCAACAACCACCAGCTGAACGATGATGCGGATGTTGTTGGGGATGGTGTTGCGTATCAGCGAGATAATCACGCAGGAGAATGCCAGGACGGCTATCACGGACAGACCCATCACTATGGCCGGCTCCAGCTTGGCTGTAACGGCGAGCGCCGAACAGATGCCGAGCACCTGGACAATGACCGGATTGTCTTTAGACAGGGGGTTGAAAAAAGCTGTCTTGTTGCTAATTTTTTCGGCCATGGTTATTTGTTTTTGAGGTTTTTCAAAAATTCGGCATACGGAGTGAGGCAGTCATGGAGCATGGCGCTTACGCCCTTGCTGGTGATGGTGCCTCCCGAGATGCCATTCACATAGTCCTCGTCGCCCTGGGGCTTCTGACCGTTCTTGACCACGGCAATGGGGGCGAAACGACCGTCCTTCCAGAGCGTCTTGTCATGGAACTGGTTGGCGAAGGCCGGTTTCTCGATTTCGGCGCCGAGGCCGGGAGTTTCACCCTGGTGGGCGAAATAAGCGCCATAGACAGTGCTGCCGTCAGCATCGACGGCCACATAGCCCCAGATGGGGCCCCAGAGGCCGGCTCCGTAGACGGGCATGATGTACTTCACGCCGTCCTTGCCGAGGTCGCAGACGTAGAGCGGAAGCTGGCGTTTGTCGGCGGGGAGCTTGCTCTGCTCGGCCACGTTCACGCCGAAGGCGTCGCCCTCGACCTTCTGCCCCTTGCTGTCGAGGATCTCTGTTTCAACTATATAGCGCTCAAAAGCGTCTTTCACATCGCCGTCTTCAGCGGTCACATGAACCGAAGCGAGAATCTGGCGCATCTTGTCGGCGTCGGCGTTGGCCTGCTTTTTGTCGGCGAGCGACATTGAAGTCAAGGCCAATGCGGCACCCACCACCACCACCAGAACTGCTATGTATATTATGGTGTATACGTTGCTCTGCTTATTCATCACTGTACTGGGGTTGACTGGTTAGACGATTCGATAGCTTCCAGGCGACGCATGCGGCGGCGCACATTGGCCTCCACTACGCACCAGTCGATCAGCGGTGCCATCACGTTCATGAGCAGCACGGCGAGCATGGCGCCTTCGGGGAAACCGGTGTTGTAAGTGCGGATCAGCACGGCGATCACGCCGATGAGGAAGCCGTAGATCCACTTGCCCACGGCAGTGCGGGCGGCGGTCACGGGGTCGGTGGCCATGAACACCACTGCGAAGGCGAAGCCGCCGTAGAGCAGCTGGTCGTAGCACTTGAGGTAAGAACCGGGATAGGTGGGGGTGGCGAACACATTGGCAATCCAGCCCATCAGCAGGCCGCCGACAACGGCCGAGAAGATGATGCGCCAGTCGGCAATGCGGTTGATGAGCAGGATGGCGGCGCCGATGAGGATGCAAATCACCGAAGTCTCGCCGAATGATCCGGGAATAAGGCCCACAAAGGCATCCCAGGCGGTGATGACATGGTCGCCCACGCCGTGGATGGGGAGTGCGCCGGTGGCATCGACTGTGGAAGTGGCTATCTGGCCGAGGGGAGTGGCGCAGGTGAAGCCGTCGGGAGCCTCGGGGCCGAAACCGAACATCTTGCCGGCAGCCACGAACACATGCTCGCCCGACATCTTCGACGGATAGGCGAAGAAAAGGAACGCACGGGCGGTGAGCGCCACATTAACTATATTGTAGCCGGTGCCTCCGAAAACCTCCTTGGCGAAGATGACGGCGAAGGCTGTGGCCACTGCCACCATCCAGAGCGGAGTCTCCACCGGGAGCACCATCGGGAGAATGAGGCCCGTAACCAGGAAGCCTTCCTGGATTTCCTCGTGGCGCCACTGGGCAACGGCGAACTCGATGCCGAGGCCTACGAAGTAGGTGACGATGACCATGGGCATGATGGCGAGGAAGCCATAGAGCATCAGGCTCCAGAAGGGCATCACCGTCTCGCCGGCGGCCAGCCAGTGCTGGTAGCCCGTGTTGTACATGCCAAAGAGGAAGCACGGCATCAGCGCCAGGATGACTATGATCATAGTGCGCTTGGAGTCCATGCTGTCGTGCACGTGGACGGCTTCCATGCCGGCGGCAGTGCGCGATGGTGTGAACAGGAACGTATCGATGCCGTCATAGACCGATTCGAAGGCATGGAGTTTGCCTCCGGGACGGAATGAGGGCCCTACGCGATCCATGAACTTTTTCAATGGATTCATAGTGATTATATGTGATGATTTACTAATTTTTTCGGATTAACGGATTGGCGGAATCGGAGCCGGATCACTCGGTCTCCTTGCGCATCAGGTTCAGACCGTTGCGGACAATGGCCTGGAGGGGCTGCTTGGACGAGTCCACATATTCGGCGAGGGCGAAGTCCTCGGGAGCCACCTCGTAAATGCCTAGGCGCTCCATCTTGTCGATGTCGCCGGCATTGATGGCCTTGATGAGGTATTCGGGCACTATGTCCATGGGCATCACCTTGTCGTAAAGTCCTGACATGATCATGGCACGGCGGCCACCCAGAATGCGCGCGTCGGGATTGAAGAGACGCTTCAGCCAGTGGCCGGGATACGACGGGCTGGTGCTCATGTGGGAGGGACTCATCGATGCCCATCCCATGAACTCGTTGACGTCGTCGCCTTCGGGGATCACTGTGATCTGGGTGTACGGCGCATGCAGATATCCGTCCTTGTCGACCTTCACGCCGGTCAGCACGTTGCCTGAGATGATGCGCATGTGGCGCTCGTTGCCTTTCTTGTCCACACACGAGCATTTGCCGCCGACGAATGCCTCGATGGCCGTGCCGGGAAGAGCCTTGGCCACATAGGGCTGCTTCACGCAGCTGCCGGTCACGGCTACGGTCATTGTCCAGTCGATGGTGCCCGTCTGTGCGAGCTGGCCCACCTTCATGAGGGTGTCGGCAGTCAGCGTCCACACGCTCTCGCCCTTGTTCACGGGCTTGATGTTGGCAATCTGTACGCCGGCGAGGCCTGCGGGGTGAGGTCCGGCCACGTCGACCATCACAGCTCCTGCTACATCGGGCATCTGGCCGGCGCGGCGCGAGATGTAGACATCGCCGTCGGTGAGTTTCTTGAGCAGCTGCACACCGGCGGCCATTGTCTGCGCCTGCGCGTCGGTGTAGGCTTCGGTCAGGGCCAGGGGCGCGCTGTCGAAGGCGGTGACGAATATGTCGCGGGGCGATTTCGAGGGATCGGGGACGATGAAATACGGACGCTGGCGCATCATGGCCAACAGGCCGCTCTGAGCGAGCAGGTCGGCCACCTCCATGCGGTCTTTCCCGGCCGTGGGCATGGCGGCATAGCCGGTTGCCTTGGCATCGGCCTCGATTTCCACACGGAGCACCTTGCGGCGCTCGCCGCGGACCACAGCCTTGACGGTTCCGGCCACAGGCGACACAAGCTTGACCTGCGGCAGAGCCTTGTGGTGCATCAGCGGCGAGCCGGCCATCACCGTGTCGCCGGGCTGCACGTCAACTTTGGGAATAAAACCGTCGAAGTCGTCGGGGATGATTGCAACAACAGGGCTTGCAACCGGTTGCGGTTCATTAACAGCCTCAGGGGGGACAGCGCCAACAATCGGCAGGTCGAGTCCCTTCTTGATTTTAAGTTCCATCTTGTTTTTGGTTACATTTATTCACCGGCAGCAACAGCAGATGGCGGGCCGTCGGTGACTGTTGTAATAGTTCTTTCAGCTTTAGGATGCAAAGTTAACACATATTAATGAGAACAGCGCGGTGATTTTGACATTTTTTTGCGTGTCTTATCAAAATTATAGGCATAATCTGTGAGGCAAAACAAAAAAAGAAAAATTAGCGTTCGGAGGCGAAAAAATATCTCCGAAAATTTTGTCATTACCAAACAAAACCTTAATTTTGCGGATAGAATTAGGCCGAAACGGCCTTGTGATGCCCCCGAGGGGCCATCGCCAATCATCAGAGAACAGACACTTATTTCTAAAACCATAGTCCATTTCCCCCTTGACAATGACCAGTGGCCGGGCTGCCAACCAACAATCACACAGCGGCCGACGCAGCGCTGCATCCCGCACCCACAGCAGTTCGAAAATGCCCCGAAACACGCATCAGACGCAGACTCGCTGAAGAATCCGGACCCCGACCACAGCGCCATAACCACCCGAAGAAAACGAAATTCAATTTTTTCAAATCAATCATTTATAACAAAATCTTTCAAATTTTTATTCTAACAAATTAATTATGGAAGCTCAAAAGCCCATCTCCAAAGCTGCAAACGCAGCCAAGAAAGAAACTAAAAACGTACCCGGCATCAAGAATGCCTCGTGGGTAATCGTATGCTGCTTCATCGTAGCCGTTTGCCTGTTCATCTTCTGGTTCGGCAACGACATGCACTTCGACGAAGAAGGTCATCCCACCAACATCTGGGGCACCATCTACAAAGGCGGTTTCATCGTGCCTGTGCTTCAGACCCTGTTCCTCACCGTTATCTGCCTCGCCGTTGAGCGCGGTATCGCCCTCAGCGCAGCCAAGGGCAAAGGCAACATCGCCAAGTTCGTTGCCGGTGTCAAGGCTTGCCTCCAGAAGAACGACATCGCCGGTGCCGAGGCTCTCTGCAAGAAGCAGAAGGGTTCAGTAGCCGCTGTTGTTGCTGCCGCTCTCGTTCGCTACAAGGAAATGGACCAGAACACCGTTCTGACCAAGGAGCAGAAGGTTGCCACCCTGCAGAAAGAGGTTGAAGAGGCTACCGCCCTCGAGATGCCCGCTCTCCAGCAGAACCTCCCCATCGTTGCTACCATGACCACCCTCGGTACTCTCGTTGGTCTTCTCGGTACTGTAATGGGTATGATCAAATCGTTCCAGGCCCTCGGTGCCGGCGGCGGTGCAGTTGACTCCACCGAGCTGTCTGTAGGTATTTCTGAGGCACTTGTGAACACCGCCTTCGGTATCGCAACCGGTGCATTCGCAGTAATCTTCTACAACTACTACACCAACAAGATCGACAACCTGACCTACGCCATCGACGAAATCGGCTTCTCGATCGTTCAGACATTCCAGGCCACTCACTAATCCCTGTTTACCTATTTTTTAAACATCATTCCACAAAATAAGTAAATATGGGAAAAGTAAAAATCAAAAAGAAAAGCACCCTCATCGACATGACCGCGATGAGTGACGTGACGGTTCTTTTGCTTACTTTCTTCATGTTGACTTCGACCTTCCTCAAGAAGGAGCCCACGGTGGTCTACACTCCGTCGTCGGTGTCCGAGGAAATGATCCCCTCTTCCGACCTCGTTACCGTTCTGGTATCAAGCGTCGACAAGTCGGGCCGTCTCGACGACCCCACTTCTGTTGAGGGCAAAATCTTCCTCTCCTTCGCAGGTGACTCTGTGATTTCGAGCGAAGCGCTCCGCAGCATGGTTCTCACCGAGGCTCTGTCGATCTACAACAAGAAGCATCCCAAGAACCCCATTGAACTCAATCAGAAGGAAGTAAACACCTTCGCGCGCTCCAACATGATGGGCGTTCCTTTCCGCGACCTCAAGCAGGTTCTGGACATGGATCCCGCAAAGATGGACCAGTATATGACTCAGCTCGGCGACCCGGGCGTGGGTATACCCATCAACGGCAACAAGGACAAGAACGGCAACCTCAACGATTTCCAGATCTGGATGTCCGCTCTTTCCAACATTGCATCGGACAAGCGTAAAGAGAAAATCGAAGAACTCGGCCTCGACGAGACCAACGCTGACGACCGTCAGAAGATCCGTGAGCTCGACATCCTCTACAACGCTCTCTACCAGGGCCGCAGCATCACCATCAAGGCCGACAAGGACACTCCTTTCGCCACCATCAACGAAGTATTCGACAACCTGCAGACCATGGGCCTGAACAAGTTCACCCTGCAGACTGCACTGAAAACCGAGTCAAACTAATAAGTAAAATCAACAATGGCACAAATAGATACCTCCAGCAGCGGCGGCAAAAAGAAAAAAGGCGCCCAAAAGAAGATGGCTATCCATGTTGACTTTACTCCCATGGTTGACATGAACATGCTTCTGATCACATTCTTCATGCTCTGTACCACTATGATTCAGAGCCGCACCATGCAGATCATTCTGCCCTCCAACGACCGCACGATCAAGGAGGACCAGAAGAACCAGGCAAGTGCAGACGATGCGATCACCCTGATCCTGGACACGGACTACAACGAGGGCAGCCTCGAACCCAAACATGACGCCAACGGCAACACCATGCACCGCATTTACTACTATGAGGGCATCGCCGACAGCATCAACGCCAACGTGGTTGGCCAGAAGCGCGCCTCCAAGGGCGCCGTAGCTCTTGAGAGCTTCGTTCCTGAGCAGACCAACGGCGGCGAGGGCATCCGTTCCATCCTCCGCAACCGTCACAAAGAAGTGATGGACAAATATGACGAACTTAAGAACAAGTGGAAAAATAAGGAAATCTCCAAAGAGCAGTTTGAAGAAGAGGCCAAGGCCATCGCAACCGATGACAAACTCAAACATCCCGTTGTGATCATCAAGCCCGGTCCCAACGCCACATATGAAAGCCTTATTTACGCAATCGACGAGCTCAACCTCAACCAGATCCGTAAATACTCCATTCAGATGCCCACTGCCGCCGACACCACCCTCCTTAAGAACTTCAACAAGGCCAACCCCTCGGTTGAAGTGTTCCGCCCCAACGTCCGTAAGTGATAAAAGACCTATTGTTTAACCTGTAAAACTGCAAAGAAAAATGGCAAAAGACGTAGATCTTTCATCAAAAGAATGGACCGACTTAGTCTTTGAAGGCAAAAACAAAGACTACGGCGCATACGAACTGCGCAGCGGCTCGGTAAAGCGACACAATTTCGCCGTAATCGCCGTGCTGAGCGCAGTGGCCCTCATCCTCGTTTTCCTGATTCTCTACATGACCGGCGTGTTCCAGCGTGCCGAAGAGGACACCGACGTTAACGCCGGCCAGGAACTGGTAACCATCGCTTCAACCGAAGAGGTGGAAGAGGAAGAAGAAGAACAGCAGATAGAACTTCCCGAACCCGAAGAGGTTCAGCAGCAGGAGGAGGTTACCGCCACCCAGGCCGTTACCGAACTCACCATCGTGCAGGAAGTTGAAAAGGACAAGGAAGTAAAAGACGTTTCCGAAGTACTTGACAACACCGCACAGCTTGGCGCTTCTGACCACGAAGGCAAGGAAGACGCCCGTAAGGAAATCGTAAAGAAAGACGTGGTTGAAGAGCCCGTTGTTGAGAAGCCCAAAGAAGAGGGTCCTGTCAACGTAGCAATGGTTGAGCAGAAGCCTTCGTTCCCCGGCGGCGACGCAGCAATGTACAAGTGGCTCGGCGATAACATCGTTTATCCGGCAGCCGCTTCTGAAGAAGGTGTCCAGGGTAAGGTAACCGTACAGTTCATCGTAGAAAAGGACGGCCGCATCAGCGGCGTACACGTGGTACGCGGCAAGCACCCCGCCCTCGACGCAGAGGCAAAGCGCGTTGTAGCCAAGATGCCTAAGTGGACTCCCGGTCGTAACAACGGCCAGCCCGTACGTGTAACCTACAACCTCCCCGTTACCTTCCGCCTGCAACAGTGATATAGCTTTTGAATTCCATATCCCTCCCCTCAAATGGGCTGCGCCTAAAAGCGCTGCCCATTTGTTTTTTAAGACACTTGACAAACATCCGATCATGAAACTGCGGCCTTGTCTGACCGGCCTCAGCTGCGATGTGTCGGCATGGGTGATATTACATATGACTGCCATTCCCACTCTCCATCCCACATAGGAGTTAACACAGCAGTAAATTTGGTAATTATAGTTAAAATGCCGATATGGCATGAACGCCATATTTCAGCCCAGCGCAAGGACTGCGCGTACAACAGTCTGTACTTCAGAGCATAATCAGCAGATATGCGAAGCCTGGCGCTTCACCCTCAGTTTCCATTTGGCACAAGAACCGCTCAAAAGTGCGGATAATTGACGAAAAATTCGTAACTTTGCACGATAAAAGTATATTGTCGCCAATAAGACAATGCCACTGCCGGCACCTGACAGACAATCCGGAAAAAACGTGCGGACCGTTAGGTTTGACGCTCCTTCGGATTAAAGCAGCACGAAACCATCCACGGCACGGCAAAGCCGAATCAGACATGGCGCCATCGATACAACAGTTTTCGCACCTCTTACAAATTCATCGCAATGGAATTTAACAAAGCATTGTTCCTTTCACAAGAAATCACGCCCTATCTGCCAGCGAACACTCTTTCCACCCTCGGACGCAATGTGCCCCAGGGCCTTCAGGAGAGAGGAATCGAGGTGCGAACATTCATGCCCAAGTACGGCCAGATCAACGAACGCCGCAACCAGCTGCATGAAGTGATCCGACTGTCGGGGCTCAACATCGTGATTGACGACACCGACCATCCCCTGATCATCAAAGTGGCCACCCTTCTGCCCTCCAGAATGCAGGTCTACTTCATCGACAACGACGACTATTTCCACCGTGGCTCCACCCCCGGCCTGGAGACAGACCTCAGCCCCGAGGACAACGACGAGCGCATCATGTTCTTTGCACGCGGCGTGATTGAGACTGTCAAGAAGCTGCGCTGGGTTCCCGGTATCATCCAGAACTCCGGCTGGGCAACGGCACTCGCGCCGCTCTACATACGCCGCATGTATGCCAGCGACCCCACGCTGGCCGATACCAAGCTCATCTACGCCATCCTCAACGACGACGTTCCCCAGCCGCTCAACCCCAAGATGGTGGACAAACTGAAACAGGACGGATTCACCGACGAAGACCTGGCCCGTATCACCGAAGCCGACAAGATCGACGCCGTGGCCCTTGGCAAACTGGCCATCGACTTCAGCGACGCCATAGTCTGCGCCGTCCCCGATGCCATCCCCGAACTGGTGGAATATGCCAAACAGACAGGCAAGCCCATGCTCGACTACCCCGGCGGCGCCGAGAACGAGGACGACAAGGCATACATGGACCGCTACATCGAATTCTACAAGTCGCTCTGACGCGAAAAAGCATAGACAAGAAAATTCATCCAATGAAAGATATACTCAAATTTGCCACGCGCAAGCTGGCCGTAACGGCCCTCGCCGCCACAACACTGGCCGGAGTGACCGCCTGCAACGAGGACTCCCAGATAGGCGGCAGCATAGCTCAGGACGGCGTGGCGATTATCGTTGACACATCGTTCCAGATCACAGCCAAGACAGTGCTCTCCGACTCGGTCATCTCGCGCACCATTTCACAGATGATAGGCTGTGTCGATGCCCCGGGCTACGGTCTGCTGAGCAGCAACGTCGTCACACAGTTCATGCCCGCCATCACCCTCGACACCGCAGGCGTCAAGCTTGAAGACGTAGACTCGCTCAAGCTGCATTTCACTTTTGAGAAGACCGGATTCACAGGCGACTCCATCGCACCCATGGGCATAGAAGTGTACCCCCTGACCAAAACACTGAGCACGCCCATCTACAGCAACTTCGACCCCACCGGCTACTACGATGCCAGCCAGAAACTGGGACAGACCGTCTACAATCTTACATGGTCCAGCCTCCCGATAGCCGAGCAAGGCACCACCACCCGCACACTCGACATCTCCCTGCCCCAGTCGCTGGCCAAGAAGCTGTACAGCGCCTATCTGGAGAACCCCGCATCATACGCTTCCCCCACATACTTCAGCGAGAACGTGTTCAAGGGCCTGTTCATAAAGAGCTCGTACGGTTCCGGCCGAATTCTGCGCGTGAGCAAGACAGTGATGAACATGTACTACCACCGCACAGAGCCCGTCGCCGGTGCCAATCCCCCGCGCGACACCACCATCGTGGGCATAGGCTCCTACTACGCCGTCACCCCCGAAGTCATCTCGAACAACTCCATCAGCCTCAGCATGGCACAGAGCGTGAAGGATGCCGTGGCCCAGGGCCAGCAGATAGTCCTCGCACCGGCAGGCTACGACGTTGAGCTCGTCTTCCCCGCCCGCGAGCTGATCGCCAGCTACAAGAGCAGTCTCAAAGGCCTCGGCGTGATCAACACCCTGAGCATGGTGG
>JAXJRL010000095.1:0-15605 GCA_036310635.1 Muribaculaceae bacterium
CATTGGTTCCGGACGGTCACAGTCCGACAGAATATAAGTAAATTCCTCGTTTTTCATCATGGCGGTGAGAACCTCCATGACATGGGTGGCCAGCCGGGCATTGGGCCGGATGGCGCTGAAAGCCTCGGCCATTCCGGCCATGCACCGGCTCATGGCCAGCACCTTGTCGGCAGGGCGCTCGCCGGCCACGTCCATGGGCACACGGGCGTCGACGGTGAATCCGGCGTCGAGAATCTCGTTGATGGTCATGCCGTGATCCTCAAGCAGATGCATGTTGGTTGCCACTATGCGCAGATCCACCCCGGGGTGCTCCCGGAGGGCGCGCGCCAGGGGCGTGAGCAGACCCCAGTCCGCCCGCGTGCTTGTGACCATGCACACCTTCATTCGTGCCATTTGCGTACCTCCTTTGCTGCGGGTTTTACTTCACGAGGGCAGAGGCCTCGTCGTAGTCCATGGCGAGGAGGGGGGCCAAGGTGAGAGTGCTGTCAATCTTGGAGTCGTCGTAGGCCGATGCGGGGTATATGCCCTTGGCTATCACCTGCGAGCGGGGGATGGCGAAGTAGACGCGGTCGGCGTTCATTCGGCAGATCTCGTTGTAGGCTTCGGTTGTGGGCTCGCAGACGGTGTAGACCGTGGCGTTCTCGAGGCTTTTGAGGCGCGAGGCGGCGATGGCGTTCTGCTCGGCGGTTCCGCTTGCTGAGGGCGTGCCGCTGCCTTTCCAGGCGCCGTTGAGGATGACTACGGCACCGCAGGGCTTGCCCTGGTCGGCGACAGATTTTGAGGCGGCCGTGCAGGCCATGTCCATGAACACTCCGTCGGTGGGCTCTATGCGGTCCACTTTGGTGATGGGCACGCCGGCCCACAGGCTTGCAAAGACGCCGGCCACAACGGCCATGGCAAGGATGAGTTTCTTCATAACTATTTAATTTTCAGATGATACGAAACAGAGTACAACCGGCATGAGCCCGTTGCACGGGTTGCAGGAGCGCCGCGAAGACAGCCGGAGAGGGGCCGCCGGGGCATAGTCCGACACGCAAAGTTAATAATTTTTCGGTAATCAGCGCACGCCTGAGGGCCGATTGTTGGGAATCGGGCACTCGGCTCAGGGATTCAGCTGGTTCGGGTCGAAAAAGTCCATGATGTCGTTTGCCATCTGGAGGGCGGTAGCGGCGGGCGATTCGGGGTCGAGGGCCACGGCCTCGTTGTACTCGGAAATGGCCTTGCCGCGCTCGCCCTGTTGCCAGAAACGGCGTCCGCGCTCATAATGAACGCGCGCTTGCGCCTTTTTTTCGTTTTCTGTGGGTGTATTTGTCATTTTTTTTGTAATTTCGCATTGTTGGACATGGTGTGAACTGATGCATGCGGCGGCGGATATTTGGCCGCGGCAGGCGCGGGCACACTAATCAAACGCAAATATAGCAATTTCGCATCAATCTATCAGCTCCATATGCACAAATTCCTGCTAACCATAGCCGCCCTGCTTGCCTGCGTCGCCGCATTTGCCGCCGACCCCACGGCCACCGATTACACCTTCGACCAGTGCCAGGGCTCGCTGCAGCCCTATCCGCGCAATGTGGCCCTCGTTGCCACTCCCGACTCGCTCACGCCGGTCTACATCAGCCATGTGGGTCGCCACGGCTCGCGCTATCCGGCCGGATCGGGCCACGCCCTGCGCCTGCAGCGCACACTGCGCCACGCCGACAGCCTGGGCACCATCACCGACCTGGGCCACCGCCTGCTCACTCTGGTGGACCGCGTGGTCAACGACTCTAAGGGACGCTGGGGCGCGCTCGACTCGCTGGGACAGTCGGAACAGCGCGCCATAGCCGGCCGCATGATGGCCAACTATCCGGAGGTGTTCACCGACGGCACGGTCAACGCCCTGTCGTCCTACTCGCCGCGCTCGATGATGAGCATGTTCTCGTTCGTGCACCAGATGGACCGCCTCAACAACAAGCTTACGTTCCTCACATCGACGGGACGGATGAACTCGGCGCTGATGCGCCCGTTCGACGTGGACGAGGACTACATCAAGTTCCGCGAAGACAACACCATCGGCCCGGTGTACAACAAATACTTCGAGGAGGTGTGCCCGCTGACGGCCATCACCCGCGTGCTTGGCCGCGACTATCCCTTCGGCGACACCGAGAAGGCTCGCGAGATAGCCATCATCGAATACTACGTGGTGGCCGGCCTGGAGGCCATGCAGATACCGTCGCAGATGGATGTGTACTTCACTCGCGCCGAGGCCAACGCCTTCTGGAGCTGTTTCAACCTGCGCCAGTACCTGCAGCACACTGCCTCGACCGTGTCGGCCATTCCAGCCGACATCGCCGCCCAGCTGGTGATAGACATCATCCAGAAGACCGACAACGCCATCACGGGCCAGAATCCGGCTGTCGCCGACCTGCGTTTCGGCCATGCCGAGACGGTGATGCCCCTCGCATCGCTCATCCGTCTGCCGGGCTGCTACTATCTGACCAACTACTTCGACACCGTGCCCTCGCACTGGCGCGACTTCTACGTGGTGCCGATGGCGGCCAATGTGCAGTTTGTGCTGTTCAAGGCCAAGAAGAGCGGCAACTACTACCTGCGCGTGGCGCTGAACGAGGTGCCGGTTCCTCTGCTCCCCAATTCCAAATCAGTCATCATCCCGTGGTCAGCGGCGCGCAACTACCTGATGGAGTGCGTGCCCATGCACATGAGCCTGGCTCTCTGACCATACAGCAATACTAAAAACCTTACACACAGTGAACAAAATAGTTGAAAAAGAACACTTCAGCGAGAAAGTGGTGAAGCTGGTGGTGTACGCGCCGCTGATAGCGCGCTCGCGCCGACCGGGCCACTTCGTGATAGTGCGCTGCGGCGAGCACGGCGAGCGCATACCGCTCACCATCGCCGATGCCGACACCGAGCGCGGCACCATCACGCTGGTGGTGCAGGCCGTTGGCGACAGCACTCGCAAAATCTGCGCCCTGGAGCCCGGCGACACTCTCACCGACGTGGTGGGCCCGCTGGGACACGCCACGCGCATCGAGCGCTACGGCACAGTGGTTTGCTCAGGCGGCGGCGTGGGTGTGGCCCCTCTGCTGCCCATCATCAAGGCCATGAAGGAGGCCGGCAACCGTGTGGTCAGCGTGCTGGCCGCCCGCAGCAAGGACCTGATAATCCTCGAGGACCAGGTGCGCGAGTACTCCGACGAGGTGGTGATCATGACCGACGACGGCTCGTACGGCACCAAAGGCCTGGTGACGCAGGGCATTGAGAACGTGATCAACCGCGAGCCGGTGAACCTGGTGGTCACCATCGGCCCGGCCATCATGATGAAGTTTGTGTCGCTGCTCACCAAGAAGTACGAGGTGCCGACGCTGTGCTCGCTCAACACCATCATGGTTGACGGCACGGGCATGTGCGGTGCCTGCCGCGTGACTGTGGACGGCCGCACGCGTTTTGTGTGCGTGGACGGTCCGGAGTTCGACGCCCACAAGGTGGACTTCGACGAGATGCTCATGCGCATGCGTGCCTACAACTGATTCATCCCCCCAACCACGATCATTTCCCAAAATGGACAACAGCATAAAACAGCTCACGGACCGCGACGCCCTGTGGCGCGCAGAGCTCCGTGACGCCATCCCCGCGAAGGAACGCACCGTGCTTCCCCGCACCCACATGAACGAGCTTGCTCCCGACTACCGCATCACCTGCAACGAGGAGGTGGCGCAGGGCCTCACCCCGGCGCAGGCACTGGCCGAGGCCACCCGCTGCCTGGACTGCCCGGACCCCGGCTGCGTGAAGGGCTGCCCGGTGGGCATCGACATTCCCTCGTTCGTAAAAAACATACAGCGCGGCAACATTGACGGCGCCGCCAAGGTTCTGCGCCTTACCAGCGCACTGCCGGCGGTGTGCGGACGCGTATGCCCGCAGGAGCGCCAGTGCGAGTCGAAATGCATATACAACCGCATGCACCGCCAGCCGGTGGGCATAGGCTGGCTGGAACGCTATGCCTCCGACCACTGCTCGGCCCAGGCCTCGGCAGCTCCCGCAGCGGAACCCAACGGCACAGCCATCGCCGTGGTGGGCTCGGGCCCGGCAGGCCTGTCGTTTGCCGGCGCCATGTCGGCGCTTGGCTACAGTGTGACAGTTTTCGAAGCCCTGCACGAGATAGGCGGCGTGCTCAAGTACGGCATCCCCGAGTTCCGCCTGCCCAACTCCATAGTGGACCGCGAGATCGACAGTCTGCGCGCCGCCGGCGTGAAGTTTGTCAGCGACGTGGTGGTTGGCAAGACCCTGAGCTACGACGATCTGGTGAACCAGGGCTTCCGCGGCATATTCGTGGCCTCGGGCGCAGGACTGCCCAGGTTCATGAACATTCCGGGCGAAAACCTGATAGGTGTGATGTCGAGCAACGAATACCTGACCCGCGTCAACCTGATGGGCGCCGGCCGTCCCGGCTACGACACCCCGGTGCGCCGCGGACACCGCGTGGCGGTGATAGGCGGCGGCAACACCGCCATGGACTCCGTGCGCACGGCTCTGCGCATGGGCGCCGAAAAGGCCATGATAGTCTACCGCCGCGGCGAGGCCGAAATGCCCGCACGCGCCGAAGAGATACACCACGCCAAGCAGGAGGGAGTGGAATTCCTCACTCTGCACAATCCCATCGAATACCGCGGCAACGAACGCGGCGAGGTGACCACCATGGTACTGCAGAAGATGGAACTGGGCGAGCCCGACGCCTCGGGACGCCGCAGCCCCGTGCCCATTCCCGGCGCCACAGTCGAGATAGAGGTTGACGAGGTGATAGTGAGCGTAGGCGTATCGCCCAACCCACTCATTCCCAACAGCTTCAGCGGCATAGAAGTGACCAAGCGCGGCACCATAGCCGTCAACGACGACCTGCAGTCGTCCATTCCGACGCTGTTCGCCGGCGGCGACATAGTGCGCGGCGGCGCCACGGTGATCCTGGCCATGGGCGACGGCCGCCATGCCGCGGCCACGATGCATGCCCACCTTACGCAACAGAACAGCTAACCTCCCCCCCTACCCCGACCAATGATAAATGTAAGAGTACCAGCCGGACGCCGGCGCCTGCCTTTCTACCTCGCTCTGGAAGAGTGGGTGGCCATGCATCTGCCTGCCGATGACTACTTTTTCACCTGGATTGTGAGCCCCACGGTTATCTGCGGGCGCAACCAGGACATTGAAAAAGAGGTGAACATACCCTACTGCCGTGAGCACGGCATAGACATAGTGCGACGCCGCTCCGGTGGCGGATGCGTTTTCGCCGACCTCAACAACATCATGGTCAGCTTTATAACGCCCTCAACCGAGGTGCAGACCACCTTCCGTCGCCTTACCGACCGCGTGGCCGAGCAACTGCGCCGTATGGGCCTCGATGCCGTGTCGGGAGGCCGCAACGACATCACCATCGGCGAGCGCAAGATATCCGGAAACGCGTTCTACCATCTGCCGGGCCGCAGCATAGTGCACGGCACGATGCTGTTCGACACCGACACCGCGCACATGCTGAATGCCATCACGCCTTCGCGCGCCAAGCTGGAGTCGAACCGCGTGCAGTCGGTGCAGAGCCGCATAGTGACGGCCCACGAGCTGCGTCCGGAGTGGACGCTCGACCAGTTCCACGCACAGCTGGTGAGCGGTCTGGAAACGGGACGCTACGAGCTGACGGCTGCCGAAGTGCTCGAGGTAGAGGCCATAGAGCAGAACTACTACCGCCCGGAGTGGCTTCAGGGCGTGCGCGCCACCGCCGCCAAGGGATGCCGCATAGGCACGGCCTCGCAGCGCATAGCCGGCGTGGGCTCTGTCACCGCGTCGGTGGCCATCGGCAGGGACGGCCTGATGAAGGGAGTGTCGTTCACAGGCGACTTCTTCATGGATTCCGACCTGGACACAGAAATCATATCGCACCTCACCGGGCGCGCGGCCACAGAGCAGGCAATGGCCGAGGCACTCGCCGACGCCCGCACCTCGGCCATCAGCGGACTGTCGTCCGAGGCACTGGTGAGCCTCCTGGCCGAATGTATCAACTCCTCAAATACTGAATCTTCAAACTCATAAAACCCATACCATGCAGGACAATCAGACTAAAACCACCTGTCTTCACGACCAACACGTGGCACTCGGCGCTCTCATGAGCCCGTTCGCCGGATTCGACATGCCCATCGAGTACAAAGGCATAGTCGAGGAACACAATGCCGTACGCCAGGCCGTAGGCGTGTTCGACGTCAGCCACATGGGCGAGGTGCTCGTAACCGGCCCCGACGCCCAGAAGTTCGTAAACCACATATTCACCAACGACGTAACCCCTCTGGCCGACGGTGCCATCCTCTATGGAATGATGCTGCTGCCAACCGGCGGCGTGGTTGACGACCTCCTGGTGTACCGCCGCAAGGCCGACGAGTATTTCCTGGTGATCAACGCCGGCAACATCGACAAGGATGTGGCCTGGATCATGGAGAACGCCAAGAATTTCGACGTGAAAATAGACCACCAGAGCGAATACTACGGCGAGCTTGCCATCCAGGGTCCCGACGCCGAGCGCACCCTGCGCGAGGTGCTCGGCATCGACGCATCGGCACTGGGATTCTACACCTTCATGGACATCACCAAGGACGGCGAGCAGATGGTGGTGTCGCGCACAGGCTACACCGGCGAGGACGGCTTCGAGATCTACGCCTCATGCCCCGCCACCGTGCGCTTCTGGAACCAGCTGATGGAGGCCGGCGTGCAGCCCTGCGGCCTGGGCTGCCGCGACACTCTTCGCTTCGAGGCCGGTCTGCCCCTGTACGGCGACGAACTCACCGACGAGATCACACCGGTTGAAGCCGCCCTGTCCATGTTCTGCAAGCTGGACAAGGAGGAGTTCGTGGGCAAGGACGTGATAGCCAAGCAGAAGGCCGAAGGCGTTCAGCGCAAGAGTGTGGGCCTGGAAATCCAGGGTCCGGCCATAGCCCGTCACGGCTACGAGGTGCTCGATGCCGACGACAACGTGATTGGCCACGTGACCACCGGCTACCGCTCCATCACCCTGGGCAAGAACCTGGCCATGGCGCTGATTGACACCCGCTTCGCCAAGCTCGGCACCGAGGTGAAGGTGCGCGTGCGCCGCAAGGTGTTCCCCGCCGTTGTGGTGAAGAAGCGCTTCTACACCCCCAACTACAAGAAGGCCTGAGCATCGGCCCCGGCCCACAACACCCGACACATAAACAACTCAGAATAAATCAAAAACCATTTTAATTCCAAACTATCATGCTTAAATACCTTCCTTCCCACGAGTACGCACGCGTTGACGGCGATTTCGCCTATGTAGGCATCTCCCCCTATGCTGCCAAGCAGCTCGGAAATGTTGTATACGTTGACATGCCCGAAGAAGGCGACGAAGTAGAAAAAGGCGAGGAATTCGGCGCCATCGAGAGCGTGAAGGCCGCCAGCGACCTGTTCTCGCCCGTTTCCGGCGAAATCGTAGAGGTCAATGCCAAGCTCGAGGACGACCCCCGCGCTGTCAGCGAAGACCCTCTGGCCAACTGGATCATCAAGGTGAAGATGTCAAACCCCGCCGAGATGGACGAGCTCATGGACCAGGCCGCTTACGACGCACACTGCGCCGCCGAGCAGCACTAATCCCCCGTAGCCACCAACCTGTCTTCACTACACAGTAAAATAATATATGTCCCAGCACAGATACATACCCCACACCCCGGACGATGTGGCCGCCATGCTCGACCGCTGCCAGGCCGACAAGGTTGACGACCTCTTCGCCGACATCCCCGAGGAGCTGCGGATGAAGAAGCCCTACGACATCGACCCGGAAATGTCCGAGATGGAGGTGCGCCGCTTCTTCAAATCGCTCCGCGACCAGAACCAGGTGCTCACCTGCTTCGCCGGCGGCGGTTTCTATGACCGCTACACTCCGTCGGTGATTCCATCGCTGCTCTCGCGCAGCGAGTTCCTGACCGCCTACACCCCCTATCAGCCAGAGATATCGCAGGGTACCCTGCAGTACATATTCGAGTACCAGTCTATGATGTGCATGCTCACGGGCATGGACGTGTCGAACGCCTCGATGTACGACGGTGCCACCGCCACCGCCGAGGCCATGATGATGTGCGTGGCCGCCGCCCGCAAGCGCAACCGCGTGCTCATCTCCGAGACAGTCAATCCGGCCGTACGCGAAGTGGTGGCCACCTATGCCCGCTATCACGGCGTGCGCCTTGACACCATCCCCGCCGTGGCCGACAAAGGCATCACCGACTGCGAGGCCATGAAGGCCATGCTCGCCGACGGCGACGTGGCCGGCGTGATCCTGGCATCGCCCAACTACTACGGCATCCTGGAGGACTACTCCGGCTTTGCCGACCTCATCCACTCGGCCAAAGCGCTCATGGTGATCAACAGCCATGCGTGCGCCCTGGGCGTGGTGAAGTCGCCCCGCGAATGGGGAGCCGACATAGCCGTGGGCGAGGCCCAGAGCCTGGGCATGCCCCTGAACTACGGCGGTCCTTACCTGGGCTACATGTGCACCACCAACGCACTGATGCGCAAGATGCCGGGCCGAATCGTAGGCGCCACCACCGACGAGAAGGGACAGCGCGTGTTCGTACTGACCCTGCAGGCCCGCGAGCAGCACATCCGCCGCGAGAAGGCCACATCCAACATATGCTCCAACCAGGGCCTGATGACCCTCTACGCCGCCATGTACATGGGCGTAATGGGCGCCGAGGGTCTGCGCCAGGTCAACGAACTGAGCTATGCCGCCGCCCACTATCTGGCCGACGAGCTGGTTAAGACCGGAGCTGTGGAGATGGCTTATCCCGACGCGCCCTTCCTCAATGAGTTCGAGGTGAAATGCCTGAAGGGCGACGCCGACGACATCCTGCTTCTGGCCCAGAGCCGCGGCTACCTGGCCGGCATCAAGACCGCCGACGACCGCCTGCTCATCGCCGTGACCGAGATGCGCACACGCCAAGAGATCGATGAATTAGTGTCAATTGTCAGCTTCTTCGGCGCTGACGAAGTAGTAGCAGAACAATGAACAGAAACTTATACGGCAAACTGATTTTCGAGTGCTCGCGTCCCGGCCGACAGGGTTTCTCTCTGCCCGCCAACACCTACGCCGCCACCATCGGCCAGCTGCCCAAGCAGCTGCTGCGCGCCGAGGCCCCGGCCCTTCCGTCGGTTGACGAGCCCACACTGGTACGCCACTATAACAACATCAGCACCAACAACTTCGGCGTTGACACCGGCTTCTATCCCCTGGGCTCTTGCACCATGAAGTACAATCCCAAGATCAACGAGGAAGTGGCCGCCGACCCTGTGGTGGCACGTCTGCACCCGGCCCAACCCGCCGAAACCGTGCAGGGCGCGCTCTATGCCTACTACCACCTGCAGGAGCTCCTCTCCGAGATTGGCGGCATGGCCGAGTTCACCCTCAACCCCTTTGCCGGCGCCCATGGCGAGCTGACCGGCCTGATGGTGATCCACGCCTACCATGACGCCCGCGGCGACATGAAGCGCAACAAGGTGATAGTTCCCGACAGCGCCCACGGCACCAATCCCGCCTCGGCCAACGTGGCCGGCTACAAGATTGTGGAGGTGAAGAGCCTTCCCGACGGCACCGTAGACGTGGATGACCTGCGCTCCAAGCTGGACGACACCGTGGCCGCCATGATGATGACCAACCCCAACACCGTGGGCATGTTCGAGAAGCATATTCCCGAAATCGCCAAGATGGTGCACGATGCCGGCGGCCTGATGTACTACGACGGAGCCAACCTCAACCCCATGCTGGGAGTGGCACGTCCCGGCGACATGGGCTTCGACGTGATGCACATCAACCTGCACAAGACATTCTCGACCCCCCATGGCGGCGGCGGTCCCGGTTCGGGCCCCGTAGGCGTGCGCGCCGGTCTGGAGAAGTTCCTGCCCAATCCCCGCGTGGTCTACAACGAGGAGCACGACCTCTACGAGGTGGTGACCGACTCGGCCGACGCACTGGGCCGCATATCCTCATGGCTGGGCAACTTCACCGTTGAGCTCAAGGCTCTCGCCTACATTCTGAGCCTCGGTGCCGAAGGCGTGGCACAGGTTGGTCCCATGGCCACCCTCAACGCCAACTACATCAAGGACTCGCTCAAGGACCTCTACCTGCTCCCCATCCCGGGCCGCTGCAAGCACGAGTTTGTGTTCGACGGCCTGGCCGACAAGAGCACCGGCGTTACCACACTCAACATTGCCAAGCGTCTGCTGGACTTCGGTTTCCACGCTCCCACCATCTACTTCCCGCTGCTCTTCCACGAGTCGCTGATGATAGAGCCCACCGAAACCGAGTCGCTCGAGACCCTCGACGAGTTCATCGCCGCCATGCGCCAGATAGCCACCGAGGCCGCGCAGACCCCCGAAATGGTCAAGAACGCGCCCCTCACCACTCCGGTGGTTCACCCCGACGACACCCAGGCCGCCCTCACCCCCAAGGTGAAGTGGACTGACCTCAATGCCTGACACAGATATGAACACTTCCGACCTTATAGTTATCGGCGCCGGCCCCGGCGGCTACGAGATAGCCGCCCGCCAGGCCGCCGAAGGCCGGGCGGTGACGCTCATTGAGCGCGCCGACCTGGGCGGCACATGCCTGAACCGCGGATGCATACCCACCAAGTGTCTCTGCGCATCGGCCAGCGCCATCCTGCAGGCCGCATCGGCAGCCGATTTCGGTGTGGAGCTGGGCGAGGTGCGTCCCGACTATGCCCGCGCCGCCGCGCGCATGCGCGCGGTTGTGGCCGGTCTGCGCGACGATGTGGCCGCCGTCACGTCAAAGTGCAACGTGGTGCGTGGCGAGGCCCGATTTCTGCCCGACGGCACAGTGGCCGTTGGCGACGAAGTCTACTCTGCGCCCAAAGTGCTGATTGCCACCGGTTCGAAGCCGGCAACCCTGCCCGTACCCGGTGCCGAACTGGCCATCACCTCCGACGACTTCCTCTGCCTGGACTCACTGCCTCAGAGCGTGGCCGTGATCGGCGGCGGCGTGATCGGCCTGGAGTTCGCATCGATCATGGCCGCATTCGGCGTGCAGGTCACTGTCATAGAGTACTGCAAGGAGATTCTGCCGCCGTTTGACCGCGAGGTGGCCAAGCGCCTGCGCTCCATGATTTCGCGCCGCAGCGTGAAATTCATAGTGGGAGCGGCTGTCACCGCCATCGAGGAGATGCCCGACGGTCGCCGCCGCGTTGTCTACCAGGGCAAGAAAGGCCCTGAGGCCGTTGAGGCCGATGCCGTGCTCATGGCCGTAGGACGCCGTCCGGTCATCCCCGAGGGCCTCGCCGAGGCCGGCATCGAGGTTGACGCGCGCGGACGCATTGTCACCGACGACACCATGCAGACCACCCGCCCTGGAGTCTACGCCGTGGGCGACTGCAACGGCCGCATGATGCTGGCCCACGCCGCATCGGCTCAGGCCGAAGTGGCTCTCGGCGCCGACATCCGGCTCGACGTAATCCCGTCGGCCGTGTTCTGCGAGCCCGAGGCAGCGATGGTGGGCCTTACCACCGAACAGGCCGAGGCCCAGGGTATAGCCTACAAGACATCGAAGGCGATGTTCGCCGCCAACGGCAAGGCTCGCGCCATGGGCCATGCCGACGGCCTGGTGAAGCTGGTCTACGATCCGGAAACACGCCGACTGCTGGGCTGCCACATCGTGGGCCCGCATGCCGCCGACCTGGTGACCGAAGCTGCCATGGCCATCGCCACAGACAGCACTGTAGACACCATCGGCACCACCGTGGTGCACGGACATCCCACCCTGTCCGAAGTTGTGAAGTCGGCAGCACGCCAGGCACGCTGACCCCTTACAAAACGAACATATCCCCAACAATAATCAGGGAGGCCGCAAGACTGCGGTCTCCCTGCTGTTTTTCATACAAAAAGGGCCGTTTCGCGGGGGGCGGGATTGCGAAACGGCCCGGGGATTGGTCCCCCGGGTGGGCGGGGGACTCGGTGGAGGGTGCTAATTTACTTTTTGGTGCAGGCCTTCTTGCACTCTTTGGCAGCGGCCTTGCAGTCAGCCTTAGCGGCCTTGCAGTCGGCCTTCACAGCCTTGGTGCAAGCCTTAGCGTCCTTGGCGCAAGCCTTGGCAGCCTTCTTGCAGGGAGTCTTGCAATCCTTGCAATCCTTGCAGTCCTTGCAGAGGTCCTTGGCGCAAGCCTTGGCCTTGTCGCATTTTTTCTCTACTTTCTCGCACTTGGCTTTGGCGCAGTCCTTCTTGGCACAAGCGGCCTTCTGTGCGCATACGTTGCCGGCTGAAACGGCAGCAATGAGGATCACTGAAAGAATAGCGATAATCTTCTTCATAGTGGGTGTGATATTATGTTGGTTTATAAAAATTGTACGTGCTAATGGATTTGCCCCGATGGTGAAAACATTTTTCCACAAAACGGCGTGTAATCCGAACGCAAAGATAGCTAAATTTAGATTTTCACCAAAGCAAATACATAAATTTTACGCTTCTGTTTAATTTTATTAAGGAATGGCGCGCCGAACGAGTCCACATTGCAATTCCGGGCCGGGTGCTAATTTGTGTGAAAATCGCACAGGCGGCATGTGCCCATTACCATTTTTATAGAAATTTTATTAACTTTGCAGATGATATTGCCGTAGTAGGATTTTACCTTTCGGCAATGTCAGTCACAGCCGTGAAACCGGGACCTTTGCACCCGCAAACCGGACCTCTGCACACGGCAGAAGCGGAACCTCCGGCATGCCTCCCGAAACGGGTGGCACCCCCACTCTCTCCCCCTCAACGCAGGTAAGGAATCCGCCAACTTTCATCACCGGCCGGCACACCGGCGGGCATCATGCGCCCCCGGTAGCCGCCACACACATACCCCCTCCCCGCGGACGGCACCCCCATATATACCTCACCGCATCCCCTCTCCGCACCTCGCCGCCCGCCACCTTGCTGAAAATAAAAAAAACAACATAAATGACAAGTAGATGGAACTATCTACCCCTTACAGCCGAAGAACAGAAGAAGGAGACGGAGCTTGCCCGACGCTTCTCAAGCGTTTCGCCGATTAGCGAACTGCTTGTGCAGCGCGGAATTAGCTCTATCGATGAAGCCGAAAGGTTCTTTCATCCGTCGCTCCGCGACCTCCACGATCCGTTCCTGATGCCCGACATGCAGCGGGCTGTAGACAGGCTCAACCGAGCCATGGGGTCGAAGGAGAGGATAATGGTGTATGGCGACTACGATGTTGACGGCACAACGGCCGTGGCACTCGTATATCGCTATCTCCAGAATTTCTACTCCGAAATTGAGTACTACATACCCACGCGCTACGACGAAGGGTATGGCATTTCTATGTCCGTGATCGACGAAGCCGCCGAGCGCGGTGTGAAGCTGATCATAATCCTGGACTGCGGCATCAAGGCCAACGAGGAGATAAAGTATGCCCGCACCAAGGGCATCGACTTCATCATCTGCGACCACCACGTCCCCGATGACGAACTCCCCCCTGCCGCCGCCATCCTGAACCCGAAGCTCGAAGGTTCGACTTATCCGTGCTCGCACCTGAGCGGTTGCGGCGTGGGCTACAAGCTGATGCAGGCCTTCTCCATCAGCAACGGCATCGGCACCGCCGAGCTGGAGAGCATGCTCGATCTGGTGGCCGTATCGATCGCCGCCGACATAGTGCCGATGGTGGACGAGAACCGCGTGATGGCCTACCACGGCCTGAAGCGCCTCAACTCCAACCCGAACATGGGTCTGCGCGCCATAATCCGCATATCGGGCCTGAGCGGCAAGGAAATCACCATATCGGACGTAATCTTCAAGATAGGCCCCAGAATCAACGCCAGCGGACGCATGCAGAGCGGACGCGAGGCCGTGGAGCTGCTGGTAAGCCGCGACGTGAAGGAGGCCAACGAGAAGGCCCAGGCCATCGACCAGTACAACAAGGACCGCAAGGAGCTGGACAAACGCATCACCGAGGAGGCCAACGCCATCCTGGAGAAGCGCGGCGAAATGCAGTCGCCCAAAAAGTCGATAGTTATCTACAACAAGGACTGGCACAAGGGCATCATCGGCATTGTGGCCTCGCGCCTCACCGAGCTCTACTGCAAGCCCTCTGTGGTGCTCACCCTGACCAACGGCCTGGCCACGGGCTCGAGCCGCTCCGTGCAGGGGTTCGACGTGTACCGCGCCGTGGACAGCGCCCGCGACCTGCTGGAGAACTTCGGCGGACACACCTATGCCGTGGGCCTCTCAATGAAAGAGGAGAACATTCCCGAGTTCACCCGCCGCTTCGAGGAATTCGTGGCCGCCAACATAGAGCCCTGGCAGATGACGCCTCAGCTCGACATCGACGCCATCCTCACCTTTGCCAAGATCACCCCCGAGTTCATGTCCACGCTCCGGCTCTTCAACCCCTTCGGCCCCGGCAACCAGAAGCCGGTGTTCTGCAGCCGCGGCGTCAAGGACTTCGGCACCAGCAAGCTGGTGGGCAAGAATCTGGAGCACATCAAGCTTGAGCTGGTGGACGACACCAGCGGCAAGGTGTTCAACGGCATAGCCTTTAACATGGCCCAGTATTTTCCGCACATCCACGCCGGCAAGCCCTTCGACATCTGCTACACCATCGAAGAGAACAAGCACCGCAACGCCACCTCCACCCTGCAGCTGCTCGTGAAGCAGATCCACCTCTGCAAATAATGTCACTCACTCCGCACCAGGTACTGAAGAAGTACTGGGGCTATGACGATTTCCGCCCCCGACAGCTGGACATCATCACATCGGTGCTCAGCGGCAACGACACGCTCGGTCTGCTGCCCACCGGCGGCGGCAAATCGCTCACCTTCCAGGTTCCGGCCATGATGCTGCCGGGACTGACGGTGGTGGTCACGCCCCTTGTGTCGCTGATGAAGGACCAGGTGGACAATCTGCTTGACCGCGGCATCCGTGCCGTCTACCTCTATGCCGGCCTCAGCCGCCGCGAGGTGCGCCTGGCCTATGACCGCTGCCAGTTAGGCAAGTCCAAGCTGCTGTATGTCAGCCCCGAGAGGCTGCGTTCGCAAGCATTCATCGACCAGCTCCGCGGATGGAATGTGAGTCTGATAGTTGTCGACGAGGCTCACTGCATCTCACAGTGGGGCTACGATTTCCGCCCGTCATACCTCCAGATTGCCGCCCTGCGCGACGTGGTTGGGCGCAAGATTCCCGTACTGGCCCTCACCGCCAGCGCCACTCCGGTGGTGCGCGACGACATCATGCGCCAGCTGCAGTTCACGGACACCGACCATGTGTTCTCGCTGAGTTTTGACCGCAGCAATCTGAGCTACGTGGTGCGCATCACCGACAGCAAGGCCGACAAGCTCCTCGACGTGCTGACACACACATCGGGGACAGCCATAGTGTATGTGCGCTCACGCCTGAAAACCAAACAAATAGCCGAACAATTAACACAACAGGGCATCAGCGCCGAATTTTACCACGCCGGCCTCTGCGCCGAGGACAAGGCCGACCGCCAGGACCGCTGGAAGCGCGGCGAAGTGCGCGTGATGGTGGCCACCAACGCATTCGGCATGGGCATCGACAA
>JAXJRL010000096.1:0-3053 GCA_036310635.1 Muribaculaceae bacterium
GGCTCATCGTCGATGGCCACCGTTTGCGCAGGCACACTGGCTCTGCTTGACGCCGGCGTGAAGATGAAGAAGCCCGTCAGCGGCATCGCCATGGGCCTCATCACCGACGCCGACAACTCCAAGTACGCCATCCTCTCCGACATCCTCGGCGATGAGGACCACCTGGGCGACATGGACTTCAAGGTGACCGGCACACGCGACGGCATCACCGCCACCCAGATGGACATCAAGTGCGACGGTCTCAGCTACGAGATTCTCGAGCGCGCCCTCAACCAGGCTCGCGAAGGCCGCATGCACATCCTCGACATCATAGAGCAGACCATCCCCGCTCCCCGCGAGGACTACAAGCCCCACGTTCCCCGCATCGTCACCATGCTCATCCCCAAGGAGCTCATCGGCGCCGTGATCGGCCCGGGCGGAAAGGTGATCCAGGGCATCCAGGAGGCTTCAGGCGCCACCGTATCTATCGACGAGATCGACGAGGGCGGCTACATCGAGGTCGCTGCCGCCAACAAGGCTGCCATCGACAAGGCCCTCGAGCTCATCAACGCCATCGTGGAGCTGCCTGAAGAGGGCAAGACCTACCACGGCAAGGTGCGCTCCATCATGGATTTCGGCGCATTCGTCGAGTTCATGCCCAACCGCGACGGCCTGCTCCACATCTCCGAAATCTCCTGGGACCGTCTGCCCGACATGGAGGCAAGCGGCCTGAAGGAAGGCGACGAAGTGGACGTGAAGCTCATCGAGGTTGACAAAAAGACCGGCAAGTTCCGCCTGTCCATGCGCGCCCTCACACCCAAGCCCGAAGGCTGGGTAGAGCCCCAGCGCCGCGAGCGCGGCCCGCGCCGCGAAGGCGACCGTCCCCGTCGCGAAGGCGGCGACCGTCCCCGCCGTGACGGCGACCGCCGTCCCCGCCGCGAAGGTCCCCGCGACAACAAAGAATAAGCCGCTCTGACACCTTTCAGAGACCCCCTTATGCAGATGCGCATCCACCGAAAAGGATGCGCATCTTTTTTTGTTCTTAATTGCGAATTTTCTGTCCTTTTGTCTGCAATTTGCTTGGCGCTTACCCTTAGTTTGTGTACTTTTGAAACCAATCTATTCTATTCACAAACCCAGACTTTGAATGACAAACCTTAAAACAGCTGCCGTGATAGCGGCATGCATCCCCATTTCCATGACTGCAAAAAATGTAATCACATACCAGGACAAGGGCGACCATGTGCTGGTACACCAGACCGAAGGCCCCACCCTGGGCTACAGCAAGACATCAGGCGTAAAAATCATTGAGCGCGACGGATTCGCATTCAAGAGCTTTGACGGCTCGGACAACCTCCTCCCCTACGAGGACTGGCGTCTGCCCGCCGAGGAGCGCGCCGCCGACTTGGCCAAGCGCCTCACCATCGACGAAATCGCCGGCCTGATGCTGTACAGCCCGCAGAACAAGCTGCCCATGCCCAACGACACTTACGGAGGCAAGCCCTTCAAGGAGAGCGGCTGCAAGGCATGGGAGCTCAGCGACGGCCAGAAGAAATTCCTGCTCGAGGACAATGTGCGCCACGTGCTGGTGTCGAACGTTGAGAGCGTGGAAGCCGCCGCACGCTGGAACAACCTGGTGCAGGCCACCGTAGAGGGTCGTACCCACGGCATCCCCGCCAACAACTCGTCTGACCCGCGCCACTCGGCATTCCACGACGCCGAATTCGCGCCCGGAGCCGCCGGCCAGCTGTCGCTCTGGAGCAATCTCATGGGCCTCGCATCGACTTTCGACCCCGAAGTGGCACGCCGATTCGGCGAAATCGCCTCTAAAGAATACCGTGCCCTGGGCATAGCCACCGCGCTCTCGCCCCAGGCCGACCTGGGCACCGATCCCCGCTGGTACCGCTTCAACTCCACCTTCGGCGACGACCCCGTACTCTCTACCGACATGGTACGCGCTTACTGCGAAGCTTTCCAGGCTGACAATGCCGAAAACACCGGATGGGGCACGGGCAGCGTCAACACCATGGTGAAGCACTGGCCGGGCGGCGGCTCAGGCGAGGGCGGCCGCGACGCTCACTACGGCAACGGCAAGTTCGCCGTATATCCCGGCGGATGCTACGAGCTGCTCAAAGAGCCGTTCACCAAAGGCGCCTTCGCCCTGCCCGGCAAAACCGGCAAGGCTTCGGCCGTTATGCCCTACTACACCGTGTCCTACGACCAGACCGGCGAAAACGTGGGCAACTCCTACAACCGCGAAATCATCGAGAACCAGCTCCGCAAGGGTTGCGGATTCGACGGCGTGATCTGCACCGACTGGGTGATCACCGACGACCCTGTTGACCCCGGCACACACTGGTCCAAACCCTGGGGCGTGGAGAAACTCACCGTGGCCGAGCGCCACTACAAGGCCCTGATGGCCGGCGTGGACCAGTACGGCGGCAACAACCAGAAGGCCCCCGTGATCGAGGCTTATGCCATCGGCTGCCGTGAGCACGGCGAGCCATGGATGCGCCAGCGCATGGAGAGCTCGGCCCGACGCCTGCTGCTCAACTCGTTCCGTCCCGGCCTGTTTGAGAATCCCTATGTGGATGTTGAGGAGTCAATGGCCTATGTGGGCAGCCCCGCACTGATGGACGAGGGCTACAAGCAGCAGCTCAAGTCGGTCATCATGCTCAAGAACTCAAAGAAGGCTCTGCCCCTGGCACGCAAGACCAAGGTTTACATCCCCAACCGAGTGGTGCCCGCCATGCGCAACTACTGGGGAGGCACCGACAAGCCCATGGACTATGCTCCCGTCGACAGCGCCCTGCTGGCCAAATACTTCGACGTAGCAGCCACCCCCGAGGAGGCAGACGCAGCCATCTTCTTCATGGACTCGCCCAAGAGCTGGCGCATGGGCTACGACCCTGCCGACAAGGCCAAAGGCGGCAACGGCTACATACCCATCTCGTTGCAGTATCGCCCCTACACCGCTGTAAATTTTAGTTTAAAAGTGCGCCACAAGTTCCAGTTTAAAAGTGCGCCACCATAGGCGGTTGTTTAACCAGGGGAAATTTGTTTCTTTAAGAAGA
>JAXJRL010000097.1:0-23901 GCA_036310635.1 Muribaculaceae bacterium
CCATCACCCTCATGGTGCTCGGATGGTTCGACTTCCCCTCGATCTGGAAGGGTATCGCCGCTATCCTCTGCGCCATCTTCACCGTCTGGGGCCTGTTCACCCAGAGCTTCAAGAAAGCCTTTGAAAAGCTCTTCGGCAATCTGCTGGGACATTATTCCAAATGGGCTTCCTTCTTCCTCCGCCATAAAATCACCTCCGCCTCCATCGTCGGCGTATCCGTCGCAGTGCTCGTATGGCTCATGAGCATCACGCCTTCCACCCTGGTGCCCAACGAAGACACCGGCGTGCTCTTCGTGATGGTCGACATGCCCCCGGGCACCTCGCAGGAACGCACCATCGAGGTTATGGAGCAGGTGGACCATATCATCCTCTCCATCCCCGCAGTGCAGTATTCCCAGAAGATTGTCGGCTACTCGTTCGTGGCCGGTCAGGGTGCCACCTACGGTACGTTCATCGTCAAGCTCAAAGACTGGAGCCAGCGCGATATGAAGACTGAGAACTCCGACGCCGTGCTCGGCATGATCTACGGCATGACAGGCCAGATGATCAAAGACGGCCGCGTCGTAGCCTTCGCGCCGCCTATGATCGACGGTTACTCGGTGACCAACGGTTTCGAGATGAAGCTGCAGGACAAGACCGGCGGCGACATCAACCAGTTCTTCTCCATCGTGCAGGGCTTCCTGGCTCAGCTCAACGCCCAACCGGAAATCCAGGTGGCTTACACCACGTTCAACCCCACCTTCCCGCAGTATAAGATCGACATCGACGCCGCCAAGGCCCAGAAGGCCGGTCTGTCGACCTCGAGCATCCTTACGACGCTCCAGGGCTACTACGGCTCGATGTATGTGTCGAACTTCAACCGCTTCGGTAAGATCTACCGCGTGATGATGCAGGCTCCGCCTGAATCGCGCGTCAACCCCGAATCGCTCAAGAACATCAAGGTACGCTCCACCAACGGCCAGATGGCATCGCTTGAGAACTTTGTCACCCTCGAAAAGGTCTACGGCCCCGACCTGCTGAACCGATTCAACCTCTTCCAGTCGATTTCGGTCAACGGTTCGCCCGCTCCGGGCTACTCGTCGGGTGAGGCCCTGGCAGCCATCGAGCGCGTGGCTCAGCAGACCCTCCCCACCGGCTACAGCTTCGAATATTCGGGTATGACCCGTGAGGAAGGCTCCGGCAACTCCAACGGCACGGCCGTCATCTTCGGCCTCTGCCTGCTGTTCGTCTACCTGCTGCTTTCGGCTCAGTATGAGAGCTATGTGCTGCCCTTCGCAGTTATCCTTTCGATACCCTTCGGCCTTATGGGCTCGTTCATCTTCGCCGGCATAGAGGGCATCTCGAACAATGTTTACCTGCAGATTGCGCTCATCATGCTTATAGGTCTTCTGGCCAAGAACGCCATCCTCATTGTGGAGTTCGCCATCGAGCGTCGCCGCAACGGCATGTCCATTGTTAAGTCGGCCATCGACGGTGCTTCGGCTCGTCTGCGACCCATCCTCATGACCTCGCTCGCCCTGATCATCGGCCTGCTGCCCATGATGTTTGCCCACGGCGTAGGCGCCAACGGCAACCGCGCCCTCGGTGCCGGTTCTATCGGCGGTATGCTCATAGGCATGGTCTTCCAGGTGCTCATAGTGCCCGCGCTCTTCGTTGCCTTCCAGATCATCAACGAGAAGATCACCCCCATCAAGTTCAACGACCACGAGCAGGGTGGCACCATCGAGAACGAGCTCGAGCAGTACGAACTCAAATGATTCTCTAATTTTTAAGAGTTATATATATAATATAATGAATATGACATACCGCAGCCGCAACACCCTCACCGCCCTTGCCCTGAGCCTCTCGATGGCTCTGGCGGGCACCTCTTGCGGCATATACAAAAAATACGAGACCCCGCAGAACACGGCTCTCACCAAGGCCTATGTAGAGGCTCGCCAGGCCGCCCAGGAGGACTCCACGGCTTTCGGCAACATGCTTTGGGAGGATGTGTTCACTGACCCCGTGCTTGCTGACCTCATCAACCGCGCGCTGGCCAACAACACTTCGCTCAAGGACGCCCGCCTCAACGTGGGCATAGCCCAGGCACAGCTCAAGGGCGCACGCCTGGCCTACCTCCCCTCGCTCTCGCTCAGCCCCAACGGCGCCGGCAGCAGCATGGCAGGTTCGCCCATCTCGTGGTCGTACCAGCTCCCCGCCACTCTCAACTGGGAGATTGACATCTTCGGCAAGCTCCTCAACTCCAAGCGCGGCGCGCAGGTGGCCGTGGAGCGTTCCGAGGCCTATGCACAGGCTGTCCGCAGCCAGGTGATCAGCGCCGTGGCCAACACCTATTACGCCATCGCCGCCGTTGAGAACCAGCTGGCCATCAGCCGCAACACCGCCCTGCTCTGGAAGGAGAGCGTGGAGACCATGCGCTCGCTCAAGGAAGCCGGCCGCCTCACCGAGGCCGCCGTGGTGCAGAGCGACGCCAACTACCAGTCCGTGCTGGCATCCATCACCCAGCTTGAGGTGAGCCGCCACGAGCTGGACAACACCATGTCGCTCCTGCTCAACGTGATGCCCCAGCACTTCGAGGTGGCAGCCGACGCCACCCTCGCCGTGCCCGCCACTCTGTCGGCCGGCGTGCCCCTCATGTACCTGGGCATGCGCCCCGACGTGTATGCCGCCGAGCGTGGCCTGGCCGCTGCCTACTACAACACATCGTCGGCACGCGCCGCTTTCTACCCCGGCCTCAACATCACCGCACAGGGCGGATTCACCAACCTGCTCGGTTCCATCATCAAGAACCCGGGCGAGTGGTTCTACAACCTTGCCGGCTCACTGGCCATCCCCCTGTTCTCGCGCGGTCAGAACATAGCACGCCTCGAGGCTGCCAAGCTCCAGCAGCAGACAGCCATGAATGCATTCGAGAACACAGTGCTCTCGGCTGCATCGGAGGTGAGCAACGCCCTCACCGTCTACGAGAAGGCCGGCGAACGCGCCAAGTACCTCGACGTGCAGGTTGACGACCTCGAGAAGTCAGTCAGCTACACCAATGACCTCCTCATCTACGCCAACGGAACTTACCTGGAAGTGCTCACCGCTCAGCAGAGCCTCCTCAACGCCCGTATGAACCGTATCTCCACTCAGCTGGCCCGTGCACAGGCTGTCATCAGCCTCTATCAGGCCATGGGCGGTGGCCGATGACCTTTCTATAACCATTTAACACACCATTCTCTATTATGATCAGCAAATTAGCCCACGTTGACCCCTCGGCCCGCATAGCCGAATCGGCCACTGTCCACGCTTTCGCTTACATCGACAAGGATGTTGAAATCGGCGAGGGTTGCGAGATTATGCCGTATGCTTCCATCATCCGTGGAACGCGCATGGGCAAGAACAACAAGGTGTACCAGGGTGCCGTTGTCGGTGCCGACCCCCAGGACTTCCGCTGGAAGGGCGCCAAAACCTACTGCTACATAGGCGACAACAACTGCATCCGCGAGCAGGTTATCATCAACCGCGGCATAGCCGAGGAAGGCGGCACGCGCATCGGCAACAACTGCTTCATCATGGCCGAGACACACATCGGCCATGACAGCAGCATCGATGACCACTGCGTGCTCGGCAACGGTGTGAAGATTGCCGGCAATGTAAAGGTGGGCACTTGCACAGTGCTCTCCAATTCGGTGATTCTCAATGAGAACTCTCACGTTGGCCAATGGTCGTTCATCAAGGGCGGCACACGCATCAGCGGCAACGTTCCCCCCTATGTGATCATGGCCCACAACCCCGTGGTCTACTACGGCGTGAACTCCTACATCATGTCGAAGAAGGACTCCTTCACCGAGGCCGAGATTGACGATGCAGCCAAGGCATTCCGCCACATCTACCAGTCGCAGACATCCACCTTCAACGCTCTGAAGCGTATCCAGGCCGACCTGGAGCCGGGACGCATCCGCGACAGCATCGTTGACTTTGTCCGCGATGCCAACCTGAAGCTGGTGGGCGTTCCGTTCTACGAGGCCGACTGACCTTCTGATCCATCCATCACCACCTCATAGCCCGAGGGGCCGCCATTTTCCGGCGGTCCCTCGGCCTTTTTCTGTTTTCGCACGTGGCATGGGCAACGAACAAATTCGGGGCGCGCCTTGTTGGAAAAGATGCCAGGCCTGTTCACAGGCGCGGCTTTTACTCATAACCATTCATCGCCCATGTTGCCCCATCCACTCATCCTCCTTGCCTCCGTCCCCGTTTCGGCTCAGGACATACAGCGCTTTGTCTCCGAACGTGCCGGCGCCTCCTACGAGACTGCCAGCATCATTATGAACGTTGTCAACTCCATCCTCGGCTTTTTCGGCCTGGAGCATGACCAGACTCTCGTCACCTTCCTCTATGCGTCGGTGGTCCTCGTGGTGTCGCTCGTGGTTGGCTGGATAGCGCAGTGGCTCATCTTCAAGCTCGTCAACTGGATTGCCAGCCACTGGTCGTCAGGCGTGTACCAATGCCTGAGCAGTGTGCGTTTCTTCCAGAAGCTGTGCCGCATGATTCCGGCCCTGGTCTTCCTCATTCTTATACAGTTCACCCTCTCGGCGCACAACAGCCTGGCCTCCACCCTTACCAAAATCACCCTGGTATATGTCACTTTTGTCTCGGCTGTGGCCTTTTCGGCCCTTGTCAAGGCTGTGTGGCTCTATGTGGACGCCCGCGACAACAAGCGCGAGCTGCCGCTGAACGGCCTCATGGAGCTGGTGCGCGGCGTGGTGTGGATTGTGGCCATCATCGTGATGGTGTGCGTGATCATCGACAAGTCGCCTGCAGCGCTCCTCACAGGCCTCGGCGCCTTTGCCGCCGTCCTCATGCTGATATTCAAGGACAGCATCCTGGGAGTGGTGGCAGGTGTGCAGCTGTCGCAGAACGACTCGCTCCATGTGGGCGACTGGGTGGCCGCAGGCTCTGCCAACGGCACGGTGCAGGAGGTGTCAATCATCGCGGTCAAGATTCTGAACTGGGACAAGTCCATATCCATGGTGCCCCCTTACAGCCTCATCAGCAACGGCTTTGTCAATTTCAACTATCGTCACACACAGCGTCCCGACACTCGCCGCGTGTGCCGCAGCTATATGATCGACGCCGACAGTGTGCTGCCTACCACCCCGCAGATGCTCAGCAATTTCCGCTCCATCCCCCTGATGGAAAAGTGGATTGACAAGAAGATAGAGCAGCGCGATGCCGGCCGCGTGGCCGATGTTAAGAACCCCGAGGGGCTGGCCGACGGCACCATAGACACCAACCTGGGCGTGTTCCGCGCATATCTGAAGATGTGGCTCGACCAGAATCCGCAGATTTCGCACGACAGTGACTGCTTTGTAACAACGCTGCCGCAGACGGCCTCGGGCATCCCTCTGCAGGTCTACTGCTTCACCACCAGCGACTGGTTCCCCTACGAGGGCATCGTATCCGGCATCTTCGAGCAGATAGCGGCCATGATGACGCGTTTCCAGCTCTACACCTTCGAGAATCCTTCGGGACGCGACACTGTGACATCGGGCTATGTGAGCCCGGGCGCCGACATCGACGATGTGTTCGGCATTCCATACCCGTTCTTTCAGAGCCCGGACGCTCCCGACGGACCCGCCGCCACACGCGTCGGCCCGAAGAAGCCGGTAGGCGTGGCCGCGCAACAGACCGCCCCGAAATAATACGAAGGCGCCTCTCCGATGAATTGCGGGGAGGCGCCTTTGCTGTGCGTTGCAGCCTGGGGTTATGCCGCGCCCTGGCTCTTTGGGCGAACGCCCTCCTCGGGCACGGCGGCGCGCAGGGTGCGTGTGTAGAGCGGATGCATCCGGCTGTCGAGCAGGGTGACGGTGGCGGCAGCCTCGCCCTGATAAGTGGTGGAGGTTATCGCCACCAGCGTCTCGGCGGGGTTGATGCCGCGGGGCAGGTTGAGGATGGCGCGCACGCGTCCGTTCTGATCGCATATCTGCAGGCCCGCGCCGGTCACTGTCCACAGGTTGCCGGCGCCGTCGAAGGCCATGCCGCCCACGGGCACGTCGCGGTTGTCATAAGTGTGGAGCCAATAGTAGCGCTGGGCACATTCCTCGGTCTTGCCGTCGTCGCCAATCAGCGCCTGCCACATGAAGTTGCCGCCGTCGGCGGGGCGGTAGGCCGTGAGGCTGTTGTCGGGATAGTAGGCGCGGCGCATTCCGGCACCTACCGACAGGTTGGCGTGGCCGGTGGAGTCGGCGCGTTTCCAGCCTTCGCCGGGAATCAGCACGGGACTCAGGAAGTTGTTGGCGGTGGCGCCGGGCTCTATCGTCTCGTCGGCGCGGGCATAACCGTCCTTGTCGGCACTTCCGGCCCACATCCATTCCATCACAGCGGGGAATATTTCGGCCGAGCGGGCCACTGAGTGCACGCCCTCGGTCCAGTCCTCCTTCATGTCGTATCCGGCGAATTGCAGGGCCGAGGCCATCATTCGGTTTGCCTCGTACCATGAGCCGAAGAGCGGGTTCCAGGTGTCGTGGTATGTGTCCTGGATCATTATTTTCAGCGGCTTGGGCTCGTTCTTGCGCACGATGGCCTGGAGGTTGTGGCCTCCGCGCATGGGCACCAGAGTGGCGCATCCGGTCATCACTTTGCCGAACAGGTCGGGGCGGTGCCAGGCCGCGGTGAAGGCGGCGATGCCGCCGCTGCTCAGACCGAATATCATTCTGTGCGCCGGATTGGACGAAATCTTGCCTTTCACGCCGTTTTGCTCAAGGGTGCGGGCCACCTGCGGCAGCAGTTCGCGCTCCAGGAAGGTGGCGAAAGTGGAGTCGGTGGCGTCAAACTCGTTGCTTCGGTTCCAGCGTGCCACTTCGCCTCGGCTGTTGCTCACGGTTCCGGGCTGCAGGTACACGCCGATGGTCACAGGCATCTTGCCTGCGGCAGTCAGCCGGTCGATCACGCGCGGAGCGTCGCACAGAATTCCGTCCAGCCCCAGGTATAGGGCGGCGTCGCCGTCGCCGGTGTATCCCTCGGGGATGGAAATCTTGTATGTGTGGCGAGTTCCGGGGTAAATGTCTGATTTGTCAAGGCTTCCGTCAATCAGTTTATAGCCCTGCGCGGGGACGGCGGCTATCATGGCCACTGCCAGGGGGGCGAGGCGTTTCAGCGCGCGCATTAGTCTGTGGGTCTGCATTGTTTTCTCTTAGGCGTGTTTTTAAGGTTTTTGAGGGGCAGGGTGGGGGAAGGCCTCCGTATGCTGCCTGTGTTTCTATTTTGTCTCAAAATTATGCAAAATCTCGGCAATACGCAACAGGTTTTAGAGCCTAACGGGCCCTTTTTCGTTAACATTCACTGTTAAAAAGGTTAAGATTTAGCGCGTTGCAACATTGTGTCATCAGTGTAACAGCTATGTAACATTGGGGCCGTAACTTTGTATCGCAGCAAGGAAATAAAGCCCTTGGCCTGCGATCTTTGACCACACGCTTAATAATAAGCGACCCATTATCACATCACACACATCTTGCAAATCCTAAGTGCCTCCGCAGAGGCGGACGGCACATACCCTATAACAGTGCATCGCGCACTGGCACAATCTTCCTTGAAAAAACTTTAAATGGTAATTTGACTGAAAGACAACAGGCTGCATACCACTAAAAAACAGCAGCCCTAAAAACCATCATTCATCACATTTCTTGTTTACTGAACCAATCAAGGCGCGCTGCCGGGAGCTCCCTTTTTCCCGGTCTGCGCAGCCCACATTTTATAGAGTTAATTTGAGAATTCAACTTTTTCATAGATATCGTTAGAAGACACGAGAATATAAATTGGATTTTTTCCCAGAAGCGGCACGTCGGGATTGACGAGCCGCTTTCTATTTTTATATACCGTGTTATAATACCGTTGTTTATTATCTACCCTTGCGGCCGCACGCCCCCGAATCTCCGGCCTCATCCCCCCATAGCAGCGCCCAGGGCGCAAGCTTTGGAGATATGTGAAGTTTTCAGGAGGCACGCGTAAGTCTGCCGTGTCATCCCGGCTGCGGGCTCTTTTTGGGCGGTAACGGAATTATTATTATCTTTGTAGCATAGAAAAAGTAATCATTGACTAACACCCCCATATTACTGTAATTATGAAAACTCTGAAAGTGATGGCCATCGCGCTCCTCGCATGCGCCGGTCTCGCCGCCTGCTCCGGCGGCTCCAAGGAAGAAGCCAACAACGACAATGCCAAGGAGCAGACCGAGGCTGCAGCCCCCGCATCCGAAGCACGTATCGACACTATGGACAAGGTGGCCGACACTCAGGTGTATATGCTCAGCGACGACAATGCTGTCCGCCCGGGCCGTAAATATGACAAGCCCCTCGCCCTTGACTTCAACGCCACATGGTGCGTGCCCTGCAAACGTTTCGCCCCCGTGTTCGACGAGGCAGCCGTGCAGTTCGAGGATGTGGACTTCGTGTCGGTAGACATTGATGTGATGCCCGCCACCGCCCAGGCATTCAATGTAACCTCCGTGCCCACCGTTATCCTGCTTGACAAGGACGGCAAGATGGTTGGCCGCTATGAGGGTCTCGGCGAGCTCCTTCCCCAGGCTCCCGACAGCTCCTCGTTCCTCGAGAAGCTCAAGACTCTCTGACGGTTAGCCGGCTATGAAGCAGTCTGAAATTCTGCGCCGCATAAAGGCATCGGGCATCGAGACTCTCAACCCTATGCAGCAGGCGGTTGCCGCATCGCGTGCAACCGACCTGGTGCTCCTCGCCCCTACCGGATCGGGCAAGACCCTCGCCTTCACGCTCGCACTGCTGCGGTCCCTGCCGGAGCCGCCGGCAGGCCTGGCCAATGACCGCGTCAGGGCTGTGGTGCTCGCGCCGTCGCGTGAGCTCGCCATGCAGATTTTCAGCGTGCTGCGTCCCATAGCCGCTCCCACTTTCCACGTAAAAGTTCTCTACGGCGGCAGCAATTTTGCCGCCGAGGAGGCTTCGATGCGCAGCGCGGTGCCTGCGATAGTCATAGCCACGCCTGGCCGACTCCTGGACCACATCAACCGACAGACAATCAACGTGTCAACGGCCATGGCGCTCGTGGTGGACGAGTACGACAAGACTCTCGAGCTCGGCTTCCACGAAGAACTGCGCCGCATCACTGCCCGCCTCAAACACCTGAACTGCACCATCCTTACATCGGCCACGCCCATCGAGGCCATGCCGGCGTTCATACATGCCGACAAGGCCGAAACCATTGATTTCACCGAGGCACAGGCGCTCGCGGCCAATGTGGCGGTGATCAACATGCCGTCGGCCGAGCGCGACAAAATCAACACCCTCGCCGCCCTGCTCCGCACCGTCAGGGGCAGGCAGGCCATGGTGTTCGTGAACCATCGCGAGAGCGCCGAGCGCGTGGTGCAGCTGCTTGCCAAACAGGGAATCGAGGCTGAACTCTACCACGGCGGCCTGGAGCAGAGACAGCGCGAGGTGGCAATCGCCAAGTTCCGTGCCGGAGCCGCCAACATCCTGGTGTCGACTGATCTGGCTGCCCGCGGCCTCGACATCACCGGTGTGGACTGCGTGGTGCACTATCACATGCCCGTCAATGAGCAGGCCTGGAAACACCGCAACGGCCGCACTGCACGCGCGGGCGCAACGGGCACGGTGTATGTGATCACCGGTCCCGACGAGGACACGCCTGAATTCGTTGTAACGGACCATGACGAATATCCCGACCTGTCGGCAACGGGCTCCGTAAGGCCTAAGATGACCATGCTCTACATCACGGCCGGTAAACGCGAAAAGGTTTCGCGCGGCGACGTGGCCGGCTTCGTGATGAAGCAGTGCGGCGTGGACCCCGCGCATGTGGGGCTCATAACTGTAGGATTCGACTATGCGCTGGTGGCCGTCGATGCCGCCGACGCACGTCAGGTAATGGAGACAGCGCGCACGGCCAAGCTCAAGAACAAGCGAGTGCGCATCACTCCGGTCTGACTGTACTGATTTTCCCTTTCCGAAAAAATTTCTTAATTCTCCACGGGCTCGATGTGCGTGGTCACAGTGGTGTTCCGGTCAGGAAGCGCCGCCTCGATGCGGTGTTCCAGCTCGGTGGCGATGCTGTGGGCATGGCGCACGGTGAGCTCCGGGTCAACCTTGATGTGCACCTCTACGTAGGCGTTGTTGCCGCTCTTGAATGTGCGCAGGTGGTGCCAGGCGCCCACGCCCGGCATGGAGTCAATCACCTTAGATATGGCCTCGATGTCGCTCGGAGGCAGCGCTGCGTCAAGGAGTTCGGCCAGAGCCGGACGCCCCAGGCTCCATGACACCCACAGGATGAACACGGCCACAACCATGGCGGCGATGGGGTCGAGCACTCTCCACTGCGGACCCAGGAACATGGCACCGGACACGCCCAGCAGAGTGGCTATCGACGACATGGAGTCGCTGCGGTGGTGCCAGGCGTTGGCGATCACCGCGTCGGAGTGGATGCGCTCGCCGGCGCGACGCGTGTAGCGGTAGAGCCATTCCTTGGCCACGATCGATGCCAGCAGTATGCCCAGGGCCACATATCCTGGCTTGGCGAGCTCCTCGCCGTGGTACACGGCTATCACGCGGTCCAGACCGTCCCAGAATATGCCTACGGCAACGGCCAGGAGCACCACGGCCAGTATCAACGTGGCCAGAGCCTCGAATTTGCCGTGGCCGAACTGGTGCTGCACGTCAGGGCGCTTGCGCGACACGGTGACCATGGTCAGCACTATGATGTCGCTCACAAAGTCCGACAGTGAGTGTACGCCGTCGGCAATGAGGGCGGCACTGCGTCCCAGCACGCCGCCGGCAATCTTGGCGGCGCCCAGGACGGCATTTACCCAGAATCCCACCCAGGTTACATGGCGGGCTATCTTGACAGCCTCGGCATCGGTGGGCGATACCATGGCTCTTGAATCCGGTTTTTCGGTCATGATTTTTAAATGCTTTGAAACTACAAATATATGCATTCCGCCCGACATACCCAAAACCATCGAGGCGTGCTGTGCCGGCATCCGCGCCATTTTAGGCGTATTCTGCCAATAAATTGGTCGAAAGCTCCACGCAATGGCGCCAGGATGAACCATTGGAGCCGCCCGCTTGTATTAAAAGGACAACGGGCCGCAGCAGGTCCGTCAAACATCATTAACTCCATAATACGAAACTGAACATGAAACGCATCGCCATACTCCTCGCAGCCGCCACATTGGCATCCTCGGCCATGAACGGCCAGGTGTTCTTCGGCATTTCGGCCGGGTCAAACGGTGTGAATGTTAACCTGGGCGCCGGATTCCCCGGTGTATACGTGCCCGTGGCTCCGGCATATTATTATGAAGTGGACGATGACTACTACCGTCCGCACCGTCATCACCACCACAGCAAGAAATACTATAAGAAAATGCGCAAGCGCTACAAAAAATACATGAAGCACCACGCTCCGCGCATCTACACCGCACACAACCGGCGCACCTACCAGATTGTGGCGCCCCCACCGGTGCGCGGCCACAAGCACGGCTGGCACAAGCACCACCATGACTGGGACGACGATTGAGCCGCAGGCACGCCCGGTGCGTGCTAACCCAAGTGCCGGATCAGGCAGATAAACAGGCAAAAATGCATTTTATTGACATTTTATTCGGCAAATACGTTGCAAGTGTCAAAACTTTGTCCTAAATTCGCAAACGGACTCCCGATGTCCACCACCCCGGGCTTCCGCACCTCCATGCTCATACAGCAGTTCACAGAGCATCTCCGAAGCGAGCTGGGCCTGTCGCCTCTGACCGTAGCCTCGTACACACGCGTGGTAACGGAATGGTGCAGGTTCACGACGGCCCCTGACGGCGACTTCCGCCCGACGGAGGCCGACAGCCGGTTGGTGCGCGCCTGGGCTGCATCCATGACACGCGACGGACTGTCGCAGCGCACCGTGCGCTGGAAGCTCTCGGCCCTTTCTGCCTTCTACACCTATCTGGTCAGGCGCCGTGGCGCTGAGCGCAACCCCGTCGAGGAAGTGACCATGGCCCGTATGCCCAAGAAACTCCCCGCATTCATCCCCGCCGACGAAACCGCCGCCGCCCTCGACTCAGCCGAGGACCAGTCTGACGTATCGAGCTTCGCCGAAGTCCGTGCCGCCCTGATGGTGGAGATGCTCTATGAAACAGGGATGCGTGCCGCCGAGATGGTGTCGCTCCGCGACGACGCCGTCGACACCGCCGCCGGCCAGCTCCGCGTGCTGGGTAAACGCTCGAAGGAACGCGTCATCCCGTTCGGTCCGAGGCTCGCCAGCCTGATTGACACTTACCGATCCATGCGCGACACGGCCGGGGCCACCGTCCACGGCCCGGGCGCTCCATTCTTCGTGCGCGATGACGGCCAGCCCGTATACTACGCCATGGTCAACCGCGCCGTACACGCCGCACTCGACGGCCGCGTACACTCAAGCCGCCGCTCGCCCCACGTGCTCCGACACTCATTCGCCACCGACATGCTCAACAACGGTGCCGACCTGCGCGCGGTCCAGAAGCTGCTGGGGCACGCATCGCTTGAAACTACACAAATCTACACACACATATCCTACAGCGAACTCTTAAACAATTACGAACTCGCGCATCCTCGCGCACAAAAATCCAGGAGGACATAACTATGAACATACGCATCCAAGCCATCCATTTCGAAATCGCTGACCGCCTCACCGACTTCATAAACAAGAAAGCCAACAAACTCGCACGTCGATTCCCCGACATCACCGACGTCGACGTGAACCTCCGAGTCGTCAAGCCCGAAACCGCCATGAACAAGGAGGCCATCCTGCGCGTAATCCTCCCACTGAGTCCCGACCTCGTGGCCACCAAAACCGCCGACACCTTCGAGGAGGCCGTAGACCTCTGCCTCGAAGCCGTTGAGCGCCAACTCGAAAAGAACAAGGAGAAGAAGTGACCCTTGCCGACCGTAACCGGTCACCACGCCAGCCTGTAGGATAATGACCACAGGGAGGTGCGCCCCGCCAAAGGGACTGCCCTCCCTTTTTTTTAGCCCCTTTTTTTAGTCCTTGATGCGACGGTGGTGGTCTCAGCATCAGTGTAAAATGCGAAAATTTTGTTAATTTTGCAGCCTAAACCAATCACCGCTGTAGCCATGTCAGTACCCACACCAGCCGAAACACTCCAAAACGCCCTCAACGCCGGCCGCGCAAAGGCCGCACTCACAGCCGGAAACGCAGGCCGACTCACCGTCCTCTCAATCATGGCCGGAGCCTACATAGCCCTGGGCGGACTCCTGTCGGTGGTCATCGGATTCGGATTCCCCGAGGCCACAGCCGCCAACCCCGCCCTGCAGCGCCTGCTCTCAGGCCTCGCGTTCCCCATCGGCCTCACGCTCATAGTGCTCCTTGGAGGCGAACTCTTCACCGGCAACAACGCCGTGCTCATGCCGCCGCTCATGGAACGCACCACAACCCTGGCCAACGTGTTGAAAAACTGGACCATAGTGTGGTGCGGAAACTTTGTGGGCGCATTGGCCTTCACCTGGCTTTTGGCCGTTCTTCCCGGCATCACCGCCGCCGAACCATGGCACACCGCCGTGCAGAACATAGCCGTGGCCAAAACCACAATGCCCTGGTTCACAGTGTTCCTGCGCGCCATCGGAGCTAACTGGTGCGTGTGTCTGGCCCTTTGGCTCGCCTTCTCCAGCTCCACCCTCACCCAGAAAGTCATATCATGCTGGATTCCCGTGGCCGCCTTCGTGGCGCTCGGCTACGAGCACTCCATCGCCAACATGTTCTTCATCCCCCTGGGCATGGCCGAAGGCGCCCCCGTCACCATCGGCGCCATGTTCCTTGACAACCTCGTGCCCGCCACCCTCGGCAACATAGCCGGCGGCGCCCTCCTCGTCGGCGCCCTCCACACCCGCCTCCACGCTCCCCGTCGCTGACCCCTCTCTTCATAGTCGCTCCTCCTGACCCCCATCCAGACCCAGGGCAGAAACTTTCCTAACCCCGACGAAAAGCCCGATTGAAAGCCAAAATCAAACTTTTTTGCGAAAAATTTTGCAGATTAAAAAAAAGTTCCTACCTTTGCAACGCAAAACGGGAAACCCCGCAGCGCAAACATAGTTGGTGCCATAGCTCAGTTGGTAGAGCAAAGGACTGAAAATCCTTGTGTCACTGGTTCGATTCCCGTTGGCACCACTGGAAAATCAGAGAGTTACAGAAATGTAGCTCTCTTTTTTTATTGTTTTTGACCTTGAAAAAGCTACGATTTATGCCATCTGTGTAAACCAGCGTGTAAACCAGCGTGTAAACCGTGTCAACCACAGTAACGGCACAAGCCGAGAATGCGGTGCATATGTTAAAAAGGCTCAAGCCGAGAATGCGGTGCATGAATTTTTGAGAAATCCCTTTCTACGACCAATGGTCTTTGGTAGATGCAAATTTTGCACATACCAAGGATTCGTCAAGTTCGCCCTCCTTAAAGATGTTGCTTATGTGACGGCTGATTGCGGTTCTGTCCCTTTGAAATAGTTCCGCCATCTGTCCCTGGCTTAGCCAACCGGTATCATCTCGGACAGTAACGTCTAAATGAGTTTCCCCGTTGAGAGTCTGATATATAACGAGTTGCGAATTGTTTTCCAGGCTTATATAAATTTAGTGGTTGTTTCCATTTTGGAAACAGGTTAGTGGGGGTAGTGGGACATGATGGCCTGGAGGAAGCGGGGATAAGCGAAGCGGGCGGCGAAGGTGGCGGCGGCGTTGGCCGACAGGGTGGGGAGTAGGCCGGGGGTGGCGACTATGCGGCGGACGGCCGCGGCGAGGGCTTCGGAGTTGTCGTGGGGGATGATGAGGCCTTCGCGGACGTCGGTAATTATCTCGGTCTGAGCGCCTGTGGCGGTGGATACCACGGGGCGGCCATGGGCCATGTACTCGACGAGCGCCAGGCCGAACGACTCCTCGCCGCGCGACGGGAACACGCCGATGTTGGCGCGGTCAATGAGCGGGTGTATGTCCCGAACGAAGCCTGCCCATTCTATTTGGCCGGCCACTCCCAGGCTGTCTGCGAGTTGCCTCAGGCTTTGCACATAGGCGGTGTCGCCGGTTCCGGCTATGATTAGGCGCACGCCCATGTCTGCCATCCGGGGCATGGCTTTGATGATGGTGTCGATGCCTTTTTCGGGCGCTATGCGTCCGTGGAACATGAGCACCGGTGCGCCGGCGATGGTGTTTTGGGTGGCTGCTACGGGGCAGATTACGCCGTTGTGCACCACTGCGGTCTTTCCCATGGGGTAGTCGGGCAGAGTGCTGACGAAGCGTGAGCGTGCCAGCTCGGAGACGAAGATTATGCGGTCAATTGACGAGTACAGCCGGCGGTAGAAGGCGGATGTTTTGGCTGGTCTGACCAGATGGCGCGTCACCACTATGTGCACGTCCGGATTGCGCGACAGTCTGCGTGCGCGCACGGCCGCGATAGCGCCCTTGAAGTTGTGGGCATGGACTGTGACCGGCCCAGCGCCGCGCAGCATGGCGGCCAGGCGCAGGGGGCTGATGAAGTCGGTGGCTCCGGCCAGGGGCATGGTGCGCGTGGCTATGCCTGCGTCGGCGAACCGCGGCGCCACTATGCGGCCGGGGCGGCACACGGCGGTGACGGCATGGCCCATGCGCGCCTGGGCGCAGGCCAGGTCGAAGGCATACTGCTCGCCGCCGCCCCAGGAGCGGGCCGGCACGAGGTGGATGATGGTCAGGGGGTTGGTGTTCATGGCCGTGATGGGGGAGAGCGTCAGTAAAAAATATGAGGCTGTGTCTGGGTGAGAGACACAACCTCATTGAAGTACCCGGACCCGGGCTCGAACCGGGATGGGTTGCCCCAACGGTGTTTGAGACCGTCGCGTCTACCGATTCCGCCATCCGGGCGTTGCGGTGACAAAGGTAGCGCAAATTTTTAGTTTGTGCAAACTTGCGCCGTGAGATTTCCTTGTCTTGGCTAAATGGTACCCCGAAGGAGAATCGAACTCCTATCAAAAGTTTAGGAAACTTCTATTCTATCCGTTGAACTATCGGGGCATTTTGGGGGCGAGCCGCGGCCGCCAATACGAGTGCAAAGGTAGTGTTTATTTCGCACACACGCAATAGGGTGGCGTGTTGGCGGTCAGCGTCGTTCCATGGTTATGAAGCGGAAGCGGGCGCCGGAGCGTTGGTCGGTCTGCCAGTCGCCGCGGTCGGTTGCGGCCCAGTCGGCGGGGTCTATTTCGGGGAAGAAAGTGTCGGCGTCCACGGCCATGGCGTTTATCTCGGTGAGATAGAGGCGCTGTGCCAGAGGCATGGCCTGGCGGTAGATTTCGCCGCCGCCGATGATGAATGCCTCGCCCTGCGGCAGGGACTCGCGGCATGAGGCGATGGCGTCGGTCAGCGAGCTGAAAGTCTCTATTCCGGGGGCTGTGAACCGGGGGTTGCGGGTCACCACCATGTTGCGGCGGTCGGGCAGTGCGCCTTTGGGGAGCGACTCGAAGGTCTTGCGGCCCATGATCACGGGGTGCCCGGTGGTGATTCGGCGGAACCGGCGCAGGTCGTCGGATATGTGGAAGAGCATGTCGCCGCCGCGGCCAATGGCTCTGTCGGCGGTGAGCGCCACTATTATGTTTATGGTCATACGGTTAAGGAGTGTGTCAAAGAATGGTGAGGCTTAAACGCTTACGCGTCCGGGGATGTGCGGGTGCGGGTCGTATCCCTCAAGGGTGAAGTCCTCGTATTTGAAGTCGAAGATTGACTTCACGTCGGGGTTGATCTTCATCACGGGCAGCTTGCGGGGCTCGCGGGCCAGCTGGGTGCGCACCTGCTCCAGGTGGTTGTTGTAGATGTGGGCGTCGCCCAGGGTGTGCACAAATTCACTGGCTTCCAGGCCTGTAACCTGTGCCATCATCATGAGCAGCAAGGCGTAGGAGGCAATGTTGAAGGGCACGCCCAGGAAGCAGTCGGCCGAGCGCTGGTAGAGCTGGAGACTCAGGCGTCCGTCGGCCACGTAGAACTGGAAGAAGGCGTGGCACGGCGGCAGGTTCATGTTGTCGAGGTCGGCCACGTTCCATGCGCTGACAATGATGCGTCGCGAGTCGGGATTGTTGCGTATGGTGTCCACTGCCTGCTGGATTTGGTCTATGGTGCCGCCGTCGTAGGTGGGCCATGAGCGCCACTGGTATCCGTAGATGTGGCCCAGGTCGCCGTCGGCGTCGGCCCATTCGTTCCATATGCGCACTCCGTTGTCGTTGAGATACTTCACGTTGGTGTCGCCGCGGAGGAACCACAGCAGCTCGTGGATGATGGATTTCAGGTGCAGCTTCTTGGTGGTCAGCAGTGGGAAGCCGTCGGCGAGGTTGAAGCGCATCTGGTGGCCGAACACGCTGCGTGTGCCCGTGCCGGTGCGGTCCGACTTGTCAACGCCTGTGGTCATTATGCGGTCGAGTAGCTCGAGATATTGTTTCATTGTGCAGGTGATGAGGGTTGTTTCATTTTCTGTTGAGGGTTGGGAGCCACCAGGGCCGAGGGCGTGGCCGCGGATGTGCGCTGCAGCAGCGGCCACTGCAGGCGGTGGCGGCCCGTGCGCCAGGTTATGGCTCCGTTGGGGCATACAGCCGTGCAGTCAAAACAGCTGACACAGCGCGAATTGTCGACAATCGACACGTCGCTGCGTATGCACTGTCCCTTGCAGGTGCGTTCGCAGGCGCCGCAGTGCACGCACAGGTCGGGGTTGATGTCGAAGCGCGTGAGCGACACCGATGTCAGCGCGCCCAGAGCGGCTCCGACCGGGCACAGCGAGTTGCACAGCAGGCGTCCGCCGCGCCAGGCCATGGCCACGGTGAGCACGGCGGTGACGGCGGCGCCGATCAGCGCGCCGGCATTGCCGAGCAGCCAGAAGCGCACCATGCGCGTGAACTCCGTGTACGGGTCCATGTAGTGTATCCATGCCGTGGCGCCGAATGTGAGGCACTCCACGAAGACTATGAGCATCAGTACACGGAGCATGGGCCGGTCGTGGCGGTAGCGGTAGCGGTCGAGCGGCCCCGTGAGACGCCGAGAGGCCAGGCGCGACACCACATCCTGCAGCGTGCCCAGAGGGCAGATGCTGGAGCAGTAGATGCGGCCGAACAGCAGGGTGATCACCGCCCACGCCGACACCCACAGACCGCCGGCGGTGAGCAGCGCGGGCACTATCTCCATGTGAGCCAGGAAGTGCGCCAGCCGCTGGGCATGTGCCGACGGCAGGAATGCGGCGGCGACAACCATGGCCATGAAGGCCAGGCTGAAGACGATGCGGAAAATGCGAATGGCGCGGTAAAGCATAGGCGTGAATGTGATGGCTTAAAACGCAAAGATAGTAAGAAAATGTGCATCGGTGGTAATTTTGACATATAAACTATGTAAAAAATGTCCACGAGTTACGGAATGTACAACATTTGCGTTCCAGCGGCCCGTAAATTTGCGCAAAATTATCCATCATAAACCAAAACGTACACATAACTATGAAAAACCGTAAATCATCCACCCTGGCCGTGGCTCCCGGTGCCGACGGCCCCCTTACAGTAACCGAGTGCTTCAACCTTCGTCCCGACTACCTGCGCCCCGAACTGCTACGCCCCGTCGGGCCCGCAGCGCGCCTGACGGCCAAAGCCTATAAGCCCGTGGGTGTGATGCGTGGCATGCTGTTTGTGGCCGACGGCCGCGACCTGCTGTGGATGCCCGCCGATGCCGACACCGACACCATCCCCGAGCTGGTGGCCACACTGCCCGCCAGGCCCCGATTCGTGCTCGACAACGGGCGCACCATGGCCGTGATGACCGATGCCGGCCCATATATGCTCGCAGTCGGAGCTGACGGCCGTCCGTCGGGGCTGGCGCTGCTGAGCGACGTGAGGCCCGCGCTGACAATCACTGCCGTGGAGCAAGGCCCGTTCACCGAGACCCTTCCCTCCATGGCCATGACGGAAGTGGGAGGCGCCGCAACCGATGCCGCAGCGCGCCTCATTGACCGCGTCGACGCCGCCGGCCTGTACTGCCAGCCGGTGCTGGCCAGTTGCCGCATCCTCGCTGCCGACGGCACACTGCTTCACCGTACTCCGCCCGTGATGGTGGCCTCAAGCTTCGGCGGGCAACTTGCCGACGTGCTGAGGTTTGAACCGGATGGTGCCGATGCCAGCCGCGTGCACGGACGCAACCTGCAACTCATACCTTACAGTCTGCGTGTCAGCCTTGCGGACGCCCTGCCGGCTCAGGTGGCGCTGGCGGCGTCAAGGCTCGAGGTGTGGGTCACCCCGCAGTTCCATACCGTCGACACATCGGGCGAGGCTACAGTCGAGACCGCGCGCGCCGGCTCTGAGCAGTGGGTGTCGGTGCGCCTCCCGCTTGCCGACACAGCCGTGGCCTCCTCCGTTCCCGCCGGATCGGCGCATGTGCTCAAGCGAGCGTTTGCCGGCTTTGACGACGTGGCGGTGCTTGCGGCGTCGGTTGCGGTGGACCTTTCCGAACCCTTTGCCGTTACCGTCGGCGCGCCCGGAGCCACGGCCTACGGAGCCTCGCGCACAGCCCTCAGCCGCCTGATGGCCGGGGCGCCCGAGCGCGTGGATGCCCTCGTGGCGCGAGTTTCGCTGCCAAATGTGTTTTCGGCCGAGGGCGTTGCTGTGAACGGCGACATGGCCGTGTGGCACGGACTTAAGCCCATCGCTTTCCCCGGATATGCCCCGGAGGTGTTTGCATCGGCAGTGTCGCAGGATGCGTGTACGGTGAAGGTGCGTGTTGACATGGACAACGGCGACTGCCGGATAAGCACATTCCGCTCCACCGTCCGCCCCACCGCTTTGGGCCCCGTGCTGTCCTATCCCGACCCCCATGCCGTGCGCCTGTGCATCAGCGTCGCTCCAGACAACACTGCCTTGACGGGCTATGCCTTTGGTGTGCCTCTGGAGCCCGATGCCTCGGGCCGCGCCGCCGTATATGTGCATCCGTCGGTTTCGGCCTTCCGCCCCGAAAAGCTGGACGGCGATGTGCCCGATTTCAGCGACGCCGAGGCGCGCAGCAGCGACATGTCCGAGCCGTCGGCCATTATGGCCACACACATAGGCAACGTATATATGCCCTGCGTCCTGGGCCATGCCGGGGCCGGGGTGGTTACTGTGGCTTCTATGCCGCGGTGCGCGGCCTACGGGGTGGAAGGGCGCAGATTCCTGGTGTTCACCGAGGCCGGCACGCTGTTTGCCTCGCTCCCTTCGTCGGGCGGTTCGCTCAGGCTGTGGAATGCCGACTCGCGCACGGTGGCGTCGGCACAGTGCGTGGCCGTTTGCCGCCATTCCGTGGTGGCGCTCTACGGAGAATGGCTCGTCCGCTTCGGCGACAACGGCCCCAAGGCTATAACAGGCCGGTATATGGGCGACCTTATAGGCTATGATGCCGAGCGCGACGAGCTGGTGGTGGCACGCAGCGACGACAACGAGGCCATCCACGTTGTGGACGACCGCGGCACGCGCTACACTGCCTCGCTTCCCTATCCCTCGGCCTGGCTCTCTGCCTGTGGGCGCATCTTTGCCACAACCATCGGAGGCCTGGTGGCCGTGTGCAGCCGTGACAATGCTGCGTCGGTCAGCGTGCGCTGGAAGGCCTGGACTGAAACCCTTGACGGCCATGGCCGTGCGCGTCTGCCGAGAGCCGTTACGTGGCGCGTGAAAGCCGCATCCGTCTCCGGCACCATGGATGTGGAGCGCGCATGGCTCAGCGACAGGGAGCCGATGCCGGCAATGGTGCACCGCTTCAAGGTGCAGGGGCGCCTCATCTCGCCGCTGACGGGGCGTCTGCACGGGCACCCTTCGCACCAGGTGCGCCTGTCGCTCGCGGCCGTCATGTCGCCCGACGCATGTGTCGCCGAACCTTACTTCACCTTATAAATAATCCTGAATTATCTATACTATGACAATAACAGATGTGAACCAACTGCTTGCCGAGAACGCCCGCCGCCGCGCTGTGGAGGCGGCTGCCGCAAGCTACGATCCTCTGCGCGGCGTGGGATGCGCCGGCCCGCGCACACGCGTGGCCACGCCGGTTCCCGGACTGCCCTATGCCAATGTGCCCGACGCCATGCTCGCCGACCCCGACCTGGCCGGCGCCATCACCCCGATAGATTGGCAGAAAGTGCGCTTCCGCCACGATTTTGAATACTGGTGCGCGGTGTGCATCAAGGTGCGCGACAAGTTGACGGGCCGCTCAGTGCCGTTTGTGCTCAACGCCCCGCAGCGCCGTGTCACGGCCATGCTCGAGGCCGACCGCCGCGCCGACCGCCCCCTGCGCATCATCATGCTCAAAGCCCGACAGTGGGGCGGAAGCACACTGGTGCAGATGTACATGGCCTGGATTCAGATGGTGCTGAAGCGAAACTGGAATTCGCTCATCTGCGCCCATGTCAAGGACTCTGCCGCCAACATACGCGGCATGATGTCAGGCATACTCCAGAGCTATCCGCGTGAGTTCTGGCCCGACGATGTGGAGCCGCGGCTGGTGCCCTTTGAGCGCAGCAGCAATGTGCGCGTCATCGAAGGGCGCGACTGCCGCGTGGCCGTGTCATCGGCCGAGAACCAGAATGCCCTGCGAGGCTTCGACATATCCATGGCCCACCTGTCCGAGGCTGCTTTCTGGCCCTCCACCCGTTGCCGCTGCCCCGAGGACCTTATACGCGCCGTCTGCGGTTCCATCGTCGCCGAGCCGCTGACGCTTGTCGCCATAGAGTCAACTGCCAACGGCGTGGGTAACTTCTTCCACAACGAATGGTTGCGCAACAGCGCCGGCGAGGGCGACAAGCGCTGTGTGTTCGTGCCATGGTACGAGATAGAGTTCTACCGCCGCCCGTTGCCCGACGATGCCGGGGAGGTGTGGAGCACGTGGAAGGCGCTGAAACCCGCCGAAATGGGGCTGTGGGAGCGCGGACTCACCCTGGAGCGCGTGTTCTGGTATCATTTCAAGGCCAAGGAATACTCCAGCCGCGAGCAGATGTGCGCCGAGTTTCCCACCACCGCCGACGAGGCTTTTGCCAATTCGGGCATGGGTGTCTTCGACATGACGAAGGTTGAGGACTTGCGCGCCGACTGCCGCCAGCCGCTGCTGGTGGGCGATGTGGCGCCCGACGGCACATTCATGGCCGATGCTCGTGGCCCTCTGCAGGTGTGGGAGCATCCCGTGCCCGGCGAGGACTATGTGGCGGCGGTGGACGTGGGCGGACGCAGCGACAAGGCCGACTGGAGCGTGGTGGCCGTCATGGCCTCGGGCTTCGGCTACAAGCCCAGAGTGGTGGCGCAGTGGCGCGGACACATCGACCACGACCTGCTCGCCGACCGCGCCATGGCCCTCGCCGCGGCCTACAACACCGCCGAGCTGATAGTGGAAAGCAACACGCTCGAGACCGAAATGCCCGGCGTGGAGTCGAACTCATCGGTGCTCAACCGCATGGCGCGCTCCTATCCCAACCTGTACCGCCGCCAGGCCCTCGACCGCATGACCGCCACCATCACCGACCGCGTGGGCTTCCACACCAACCGGCGCACCAAACCCGTGCTGATCGACAACCTGATAGCCTATGTGCGCCGCGGTGCCTATGTGGAGCGCGACAACCAGGCCTGCAACGAGTTGCAGACCTATTGCCAGCTGCCCAACGGCTCGTACGCCGCACGCCAGGGCTGCCACGACGACATAGTGATGACCCGCGCCCTGGCCCTCCACATCCTGGACCAGCGCTGGCCCGTGAACCACGCCGGCGACTGCCGCCCCACGCTGTTCGACGCCGCATGCCCCCGTCCCGACGCCTTCCGCACCTGCGGCTTCTAACCTTTTCAGTATAATTGACTTAAATAATCATATTTTCACGCTCCGGAAGCGTTATAGCCGTGATGCCTGTAATGAAGGAGGACAGCGCAGGCCTGTTAAGTTTTTTTAATACGGAAATTTTTCCATAATTTTGACGCTATACTATGCCACAACAAAAAAAATTACTACCTTTGCACTCGGTAAACAGCGACATTCCGAACGCTGCGCCGCCGTAGGAGGGCACCGTCCTCTGCGTGTAAAGAACATTCATAATCAACATAATACAAACATCTAACCCCTTTCTCAATTCTATACGACTATGAGCAAGATTGAAGAAGTAAAGCAAGCCCGTCTGGCCGGCGTTAAAGCCGACCTGGCCAAGTACGGCATTGAAAATGTTAAGGAGGTTGAATACAACCCCTCGTACGAGACCCTCTTCAAAGAAGAGACCATGCCCGGCCTCGAAGGCTACGAAAAAGGCGTTGTCACCGAACTCGGTGCCGTCGACGTTATGACCGGCGTTTACACCGGCCGCTCGCCCAAAGACAAATTCATCGTTCTCGACGAGAACAACAAGGACAAGGTGTGGTGGACAACCCCCGAGTACAAGAACGACAACAAGCCCGCTACCCAGGAGGCTTGGAAGGCATGCAAGGAACTCGCTGTCAAGGAGCTCTCTGGTAAGAAGCTCTTCGTTGTCGACGGTTTCTGCGGCGCCAACAAGGACACCCGCATGGCTGTCCGCTTCATCGTGGAGGTTGCATGGCAGGCTCACTTCGTGACCAACATGTTCATCCGTCCCACCGCTGAAGAGCTCGAGGACTTCACCCCCGACTTCATCGTTTACAACGCTTCGAAGGCTAAACTCACCAACTATAAGGAACTCGGCCTCAACTCAGAGACCGCCGTTGTCTTCAACACCACCTCGCGCGAGCAGGTTATCATCAACACCTGGTACGGCGGCGAAATGAAGAAGGGCATGTTCTCAATGATGAACTACTACCTCCCCCAGAAGGGCATCGCCTCCATGCACTGCTCTGCCAACACCGACATGAACGGCGAGAACACCGCCATCTTCTTCGGCCTGTCCGGCACCGG
>JAXJRL010000098.1:0-9362 GCA_036310635.1 Muribaculaceae bacterium
ACTAATCAAGTATGGTCTGGAAGAAATCGCAAACGTTCTTCTAAGACCGCTCTACAAGCCGAAATTCGATGTGTTCAAATTTTTGTCATGTACTTAACGGGGAGAGTGCGGTTCTGCACCTGGTAGTAGTACATGGGGAGCACCTCGCGGGTGAACTTGGTGAGCTCGGCCAGCGAAAGGGAGTCGAGCAGGTCCGTGATGTTGAACGAGCTGTCGGTCTCCTCGTCCTTGGGGTTTTTCTTGAGGTGGCCTCGGTCCATGGTCTGGAGCACGGCGTCGACGAGATGGTCGCTTCCGATTTTGTTTGCCAGCGAGGGATAGGCGATTCTCATCACCTCTGCCGCGTCGACTGGGTCGATGGCCGGAGCAGCCGCCCATGCCGATGAGGCAAGCAGGGCTGTTGCCGCTGTAAGTAATAGTTTTTTCATAAGCTGATGTGATGTGGTTATATGATGTGGTTATATTGGTTATGTGTAAAGCAGAAGAAATTATCTGCTAAATATTTTTGGCAAAATTACGAATTTTTTTCACTTATTTTGTGTAACTTTGCGAAGCAACCCAACAAAAAATTCCCTTAACAGAATTATCCATGGAGAAACCATCCACACAATATAACACTACAGCCCCGATAAGACTCGCCGTTGTGATCCCCTGTTACAACGAGTCGGAGGCCCTGCCCATCACGGCGCCGGCCATCCTGAAGCTGCTCGACACCATGCACAATGAGGGACTGGTGACCAAGGACAGCTACCTGATGTGCTCCAACGACGGCAGCCGCGACAACACCTGGCAGGTGATAGAACGTCTGCACGAGACCGACCCGAGGGTGAAAGGCGTGTCGCTGGCACACAACCGCGGCCACCAGTTCGCGCTACTTGCCGGCCTGATGGCCGTCAAAGACAACTGCGATGCGGCGGTATCGATCGACGCCGACCTTCAGGACGACCCCAAGGCCATCGTGGAGATGGTGCGCAAGTTTGTAACCGATGGCTGCGAGGTGGTGTACGGCGTACGCTCCAGCCGCCAGACCGACACATGGTTCAAGCGCACCAGCGCCCATGCCTTCTACAGCCTGCAGAAGTCGATGGGCGTGGAGACAGTGTACGACCATGCCGACTACCGCCTGATGAGCCGGCGCGCCCTGCAGATGCTGTCGGAGTATGGCGAGCAGAATCTGTTCCTGCGCGGTATTGTGCCGCATATCGGACTGAAAACGGGGATAGTGACCTACGAGCGCGCGGCGCGCGTGGCCGGCGAATCGAAGTATCCGTTCGCCAAGATGCTCAGCTTCTCGATTGACGGCATCACATCGTTCTCGGCCAAACCCATGCGATGGATTTTCGGCGTAGGTGTGACAATGGTCTTCGCCTGCATCCTGGTGGCAATCTGGGTGCTGATCTCTTACTTCTGCTCCAAGACTATCTCCGGCTGGTCGTCCATCATGCTGTCTGTGTGGTTTCTGGGCGGACTGATTCTGGTGAGCATAGGAGTGGTGGGCGAATACATCGGCAAGATATTCCTGGAGGTGAAACAGCGCCCGCGCTACTCCATCGAGAAGGAGCTTTGATAATTTCCGCCAAAAATCTGAATGTCAAGACTCTTCAACACAAACTTTCAATAAATGGACAACCGAACACTCACCTCTCTCCTGGCACAACGGATGCAGACCGACACCAAAACCGCGGCGCGCCACATGGCAAGCCTGGTCGACGTGCTGGCTCAGCGCCTGGCCGACCTCGACACTGTGGCCATTCCGGGATTCGGAAACTTTGAGCCCGTGAAGCGCAACGAGCACTTGGAGCACGATGCCGAAAACGGCCGCTCCATGCTGGTGCCCCCATCCATAACCGTCAATTTCAAACCCGCGGCACGCCTGCGCAAATCTGCCCTGTCATGAACAATATAATCCCCGCCAGCCGACTCTCAGAGCTGCTCGCCGCCGCAACCGGCAATGCCGAGTCGGGAGCTTTCGTCAAGGAGTTTTTCGGCGCCATCTCCGAGGCTCTCATCAAGGGCGAAGATGTTACCGTTAAAGGCCTGGGCACATTCCGTCTCACCGGCAACCCCGACAAACCCGTCGACTTCGAGCAGGCTGCGGAGTTCAAAGCCGCGGTAAACTCGCCGTTCGAGGCTTTTGAGGCCATGGAGGTGGACCAGGACGAGATAGCCGACGATGAAGCCGCCCCCGCCGAAACGCCTGCACCGTCCATAGTGCCCGAGCCTGCAGACATGCCGCCTGTTCCGGTTGTAACAGAGACAGTTGTAGCTGAAGAGACCGTAATCCCGGAACCTCCCGCACCACCTGTGGTCAAACACGCTGTGCCTGAGCCTCCTATTCCGGAGCCTGAGACAGTGACAGTGGCCACGGTAGAGACTGTTGCCGAAGAACCCGAACCCGTTGAAGAGACCATGGAGACCGAACCTGAAAGCGAACCTACGCCCGAACCGGCATACGAGCCTGAAACAGAGGCTGAAGAGGAAGCTGACAACAATGGCGGAAAGCTACCGCCGGGTTATCACGATTTCCTGACCGAGCACAACCGCCGTGTGCGTCGCAAGCAACGTTTTTACGTGGTGGCATGGCTGTGCGTGGCGTTCGTCATCGGCATACTGCTCGGCATACTGCTCGGATTCTTCTTCCACAGCAACCTTAACAAGACCCTGTACGGCGATGTGACCGTAACACAGATAATCACCGACACCGTGTATGTCAACCGTGAGGCCCCCGCCCCTGCCCCGAAGGTGGAAGAGCCCATGAAAGCCGTGCCCGACGCCGCACAGCAAGAACCTAAAGCCACCACTGCCAAAGTCGAGGAGAAAGCCATACAAACTTCTAATAACAAGGCTGTTGTCGTCAAGAAGGAGCCGGTTTACGACACCGTTGGTCCCACAACATTTCTGACCACACTGGCACGCCGCCACTACGGCCAGATGGAGTACTGGGTGTACATCTACAAAGCCAATCCCAAGCTGGGCAACCCCAACCGCATCGCCCCGGGCACCAAGCTTCTCATCCCCGACAAAAGCGAGCTTCCACTGACCGGCAACCATGATGCCGACGTCCGCGCCGCCAAGAAACTGGCAGGTCAGATCGAGGCCAAATACCGCAAATAAGTCTTGCCGTCAGTCCGAAACTGACCACAGAACCACCCCATAGGCCACGGCGGCCCGACACTCCACAGCGAGGTCGGGCCGCCTGCGTGATTTCCAAAGGTGAAAAAGTTGAAAAATTGGTTAACTTTTTTTACCGCTAAAGGTTTGATAGACAAAATTAACACTCATATCTTAAAACTTAGTTGTTATAATAGTAACTTTGTATCGCGTAAGGAGCGTAGAAATCATCACATCTATTGCCTGAAACGCCTGACTTCCGCACTGCTCCCACCCGTCATTACGGGCAACGCCAGCCTCGGCGACGAGCGCCGTGGAAACACGCAAAACCGAATATTAAAATCACTTATTTATAATCGATTACACTACACTTATGAGTGACACTGTGAACATTCGCGAGCTTAACGACCTGGTCGCTTCCAAGAGCGACATTACCAAGCTCATCACCACCGGCATGAACCAGACCATCGTTGGTCAGAAGCACCTCGTGGAGTCGCTTCTCATAGCACTGCTCTCTAACGGACATGTGCTCCTGGAAGGCGTACCCGGTCTGGCCAAGACCCTCGCCATCAAGACCCTGGCCCAGGTCATCGATGCCAAATACAGCCGAATCCAATTCACGCCCGACCTTCTGCCCGCCGACGTGGTGGGCACCATGATTTACAGCGCCAAGACCGAGCAGTTCCAGGTGAAAAAAGGCCCGATCTTTGCCAACTTCGTACTGGCCGACGAAATCAACCGTGCCCCGGCAAAGGTGCAGAGCGCGCTGCTCGAGGCCATGCAGGAGCGCCAGGTGACCCTGGGCGACCGCACATTCAAGCTCGACGAGCCCTTCCTGGTAATGGCCACGCAGAACCCCATCGAGCAGGAAGGCACCTATCCGCTGCCTGAGGCTCAGGTGGACCGTTTCCTCATGAAGGTGATAATCGGTTATCCCACCAAGGACGAGGAGCGCATCATCATCCGCCAGAACATCGCCGGCGAGCAGCACAAGGTAACCTCGCTCGTCAAGCCCGAAGAAATCCTCGAAGCCCAGAAGGTGGTGGAGAAGATTTACCTCGACGAGAAGATCGAGCGCTACATCGTGGACATTGTGTTCGCCACCCGTTACCCGGCCGAATACGGACTGAACGACCTGAGCGGCATCATCTCGTTCGGCGCTTCGCCCCGTGCATCCATCTCGCTGGCCCGTGCGGCCCGCGCCTACGCTTTCCTGCACAACCGCGGCTATGTGATCCCCGAGGACGTGATAGCCGTTTGCCACGACGTGATGCGCCACCGCATCGGCGTGACCTACGAGGCCGAGGCCAACAACATCACCACCGACGAAATCATCACCGAGATTCTGGACAAGGTGCAAGTGCCCTGATTCCACACGGCATCCGCTACACCAGCCTGCCCGTCCCGCAGCCTCGGCATCAGGCCGTGGCAGAACCCGGGCCGCGGCAGGCACAGCATCTGAATCGTAATCATTCACCTCTCTCCCCCACCCTCCCACAGTTCAACATCAGCGCATGACTCCAAAAGAACTACTTAAAAAAGTCCGCAAAATAGAACTCAAGACCCGCGGACTGTCGCAAAACATCTTTGCCGGCGAATACCACTCGGCCTTCAAGGGCCGCGGCATGATGTTCAGCGAGGTGCGCGAGTACCAGTACGGCGACGACATCCGCGACATAGACTGGAACGTCACCGCCCGCCAGAACCGCCCCCACGTGAAGGTTTACGAGGAGGAGCGCGAGCTGACGGTGATGCTGCTCGTGGACATGAGCGGAAGCGGCCTGTTCGGCGCCGTGGGCGAGCCCAAACGCGACCTCATTGCCGAGATTGCCGCCACTCTCGCATTCTCCGCCTCGCAGAACAACGACAAGGTCGGCGCCATCTTCTTCACCGACCGCATTGAGAAGTTCATCCCGCCAGGCAAGGGCAAGAAGCAGATCCTGCTCATCATCCGCGAGCTGCTCGACTACCAGCCCCAGAGCCGAAAGACCGACCTGGCCCAGGCGCTAAAATACTTCAGCAACGCGCAGAAGAAACGCTGCACGGCATTCCTGATCAGCGACTTCATCGACAGCTCCGACTGGACACAGCCCATGCAGATTGCACGCAACAAGCACGATCTGATGGCCCTGCAGGTCTACGACAAGCGCGACGCCCAGCTCCCCAACGTGGGCCTGATTCGTTTCGCCGACCTTGAAAGCGGCGGAACACGCTGGATAGACACATCGTCGAAAGCCACCCGCCAGACCTACGACAAATGGTGGTACGACCGCCAGCAGATCATGGCCGAAAGACTGCGCAAGTCCCGTGTGAACTTCGCCTCTGTGGCCACTGACGAGGACTATGTCAAATCTCTGATGGCGCTGTTCCAGACACGCCGATGACACTCTGACACATTCAACATGTACAAGATTAAGATAAACAAGCATATAGCCGCATTTGCATCGGCACTGGCCATAGCGTTGGTGCCGTTTGCCACACCCGCTGCAGCCCAGCAGGAGCAGGCGGTGGCCAAGGTGCGAGCCTCTGTCGACTCTGCCGCCGTCACCATGTCGGACCGCGTTGTCCTCCACGTGGAGGTGCTCAAAACCGCCGGCAAAGGCACTCTGGTGGGCCTGCCCGCTTTCGAGCCCGGCAAGCCAAACGACTTCCACGGCGCCGAAGTGCGCGACATCACCGCCGACTCTACAGCTCTGCCCAACGGCCGCATGCAGGTCAACTACCAGATTCTGCTCCAGCCGTTCGACCCGGGAGTGCTCACCTTCCCGGCCTTCAAATACGCCATCGACGCCGACACCTTCTACTCCGAAGTGACCACGCTGAAGGTTCTCGAGCCCGAGATGCCTAAGATGATGCGCGACTCACTGATCATCAACCCGATGGAGGGCACGGTGTCCATCCCCGCCCGCTGGTACGACTTCATCCCGTCATGGTGGTACTGGGTGCTCATCGCCGCCGCCGTGATAGCATTAGGTGTGGTGATCTACATGCTCTACAAGAAGAACGGTCCCTCGCTTCTGCCCCGCCGCAAGGTGGTGCCTCCCTACGAGCTGGCCGTAGACCGCCTGCAGAAGCTCAAGGCCCGCAAGCTCACCGAGAACGGCCACGACAAGGAATACTACACCGAGCTGACCGACATTCTCCGCGAATACCTGCAGGGGCGCTTCGGAATCTATGCCCGCGAGATGACCTCCACACAGATTCTCCAGGCCGTGACCGACAACGCCGAGACGGCACCCTTCGCCGACGAGTTCCGCGCCATGCTCGAGACCGCCGACTTCGTGAAGTTCGCCAAACAGCGTCCCACTCCCGACGAGAACCAGCGCTCCTTCGCCACCGTCTCCGGCTTCGTGGAGAAGACCAAGCCCGTGGAGGAGGAAGAGGACGAGAAGGCCGCCAAGGGCAAGAAGGGCAAAAAAGTCCGCAAGGCCCGCAAAGGCAATAAAAAGAAGTAACTAAAAACGCACAACACACACGTAACAATGCAGTTTGCGAATCCTCAATACTTATGGCTGTTTCTGGTGATGGTGCCGCTCATAGCGTGGTACCTGCTGAGACAGCGCAACGCCAACCCAACGATGGGCGTGTCTTCGCTTGATCCGTTCAAGGGATCGAAGATGCCGCTGCGAGCCATACTGCGCCACAGCATCTTCGTGCTGCGCCTGGCCGCCATCGGCGTGCTGATCATCATCCTGGCACGTCCGCAGATGAAGGACAGCTGGCACACATCATCGACCGAAGGCACCGACATTGTGATTGCCCTCGACGTGTCGAGCTCCATGCTGGCCCGCGATCTGAAGCCCGACCGCATGGAGGCCGCCAAGGAGATGGCCATCAAGTTCATAGACGGCCGCGAGAATGACAACATCGGCGTGGTGATTTTCGCCGGCGAAAGCCTGACGGGCATGCCCATGACCATAGACCACACCGCCGTCAACAACTACATCCGCAGCCTCAAGCCCAGCATGCTGGCCGACGGCACCGCCATCGGCGAAGGCATAGCCACCTCGCTCAACCGCATCCTGCAGGGCAAGGCCAAGAGCAAGAGCATAATCCTGCTCACCGACGGCTCGAACAACACCGGCCTGGTGGCGCCGATCAGCGCATCGGAGATAGCCAAAAACGAGAAGGTGAAGATATACACCATAGGCATCGGAACCAACGGCATGGCCGAAAGCCCCGACCACATCGACCAGTTCGGACGCATCGTATACTCGCGCCAGCAGGTGGTGATCGACGAGGCCACGCTGAAAACCATAGCCTCGAACACCGGCGGCAAGTATTTCCGCGCCACAAGCAACAGCACGCTAAAGGAAATCTTCCAGGAGATTGACCGCCTGGAGCGCACCAAGATGGATGTGCAGCACTTTTCGCACACCGAGGACAACTTCATGCCCTGGGCCTGGCTGATCTTCGCCATTGTGGCCCTGGAGCTGCTTCTGCGCTACACGGTGTTCCGCACCATGCCCTGACCCGTACCTTCCATTTGAAGATATATACACATATATATTATAGCACGAAAATTTAAGCAATGTTCGACCTCGCAAATCCATACTTGCTAACTCTCATGGCCGCAGTACCCCTGATCTGGGGACTGTATCATCTGGCACGCCTGGCACGGCGCCGCAAGCTGAAACGCTTCGGCAATCCCGCCGTGCTCTCCGCGCTGATGCCCGACGCCTCCAAATACAAACCCGCAATCAAGGTAACCCTCCAGCTGCTGGCGCTGGCCGCCATCGTCATGATGCTGGTGCGCCCGCGCTTCGGCGAGAAAGACGAGTCGAAACGAGTGGAGGGCATAGAGGTGGTTGTCTGCTTCGACGTGTCCAACTCCATGCTGGCGGCGTCGACCGACGATCCCAAGAGCACAAGCCGACTGCGCCGTGCCAAACTCCTGCTGGAGAAGCTGATAGACAATCTCGGCAACGACAAGGTGGGCCTGGTGGTGTTTGCCGGCGAGGCCAAGACCAAGATGCCGCTCACCACTGACTTCTACACCGCCAAAATGTTCCTGAACGACCTTGAGCCCACCATGATCAAGGCTCAGGGAACCTCCATCAGCACCGCCATCGACATGTCAGTGAAGTGCTTCAGCGAGAAGAACGATGTGCACAAGGCCATCATCCTCATAACCGACGCCGAGGACCACGAAGGCCAGGCAATCGAGGCAGCCAAGCAGGCAGCCAAGGCCGGCATTCAGATTGACGTGGTGGGCGTGGGCACCTCTAAGGGCGCCAAGATACCCCTCACTCCCGGCGGCTCCAACTTCATGAAGGACCGCGAGGGCAACGATGTGGTGACGGCCGTAGACCAGAACGCCGCCGCGCAGATAGCCAAGGCCGGCGAAGGCGTGTACGTGAACGGCGCCGACCCCGATGCGCTCGACGTGCTCAAGGACCAGCTGGGCAAGCTCGGCAAGTCGGAGCTCAAGGAGGTTAGATACAAAATCAGCGCCGAGCAGTTCCCGCTCTTCGGCTGGATAGCCCTGCTTCTGCTCATCGCCGACGTGTTCATAGTGCCGCGCAAGACCGCATGGCTCAAGAACATACAGTTCTTCAGCCGTCAGCCACGCAAGCCCGAAGCCGAAGCCGGCACCGAAGCCGACACCAAGGCCAAGACGTCAAACCCCGACAAAAAGAACGCAAAATGAAAACCATAACATCTCTCATGGCCTGCGGCGCCGCCGCATTCGCCCTCCTCGCCTGCTCGTGCCAGAAAACGGACATGAGCAACAAGGAGGAGCGCAACGCCATCCGTCATGGCAACAAAATGTTCGAGAAGAACAAGTTCGGCGAGGCAGTGAGCGACTATAACCGCGCCATCGAGGCCAATCCCGAGTCGGACGCGGGTTTCTACAACCGCTCGCTCGCCACCCTCTTCAACAAGGACGCCGACTCCACCACCCTGCGCCAGGCACGCGTCACCCTCGACAGCCTCGCCAAGAACGGCACCGACGTGGCCATCAGCGAAAAAGCCCTCTACAACCTCGGCAATGACGCCGTGTACATGGGCGACATGCTGAAAGCCGCATCGGAAGACCCTGCAAACCAGAACTTTGCCGACTCGCTCAAACAGATGTCCACCCAGAGCTACAAGCAGGCCATCGAGCAGTACAAGAAGCTCCTGCGCAAGCGCCCCAACAGCATGCGCGCCGTACAGAACCTGCGCATAGCCCAGCTCAAGCTTCCCCCGGAGGAACAGGGCGGCGGCGGTGGCGGCTCTGACAACCAGCAGCAACAACAGCAGCAACA
>JAXJRL010000099.1:0-26170 GCA_036310635.1 Muribaculaceae bacterium
CTCCCCCCTCCCCCAGAACCCAACAGGAACGGGGCGCCAAACCGGCGCCCCGTTCCTATTTATATTTTCAAGAGTTTTTCGCTTTAGCTATTCGCGGTAGATGACCTTTTCGGCTTTGGAGCCGCGGCGGCAGATGTAGAGCTGCCCGGCGACAGGCTCCTCGACCTTCACACCCATAAGCGTGAAGTACTCAGCAGCGCCTTCACTGTCGGTATTGATGTCTTCAACACCGGCACCCCCGGGTTTTTCCATATCCTTGAAGAAATAGCACCATGGCTCAAACTGTGAATAGATATTCTCAGCGCCAGCAGGAACTTGCAATTTGCAATTCTTATAAACATTGGGTGAGAATGTATTCGGACCAGCCTTTGGAGGGAAAAAAGTCGGCAGTTCAATAAGTCGCAAATCTTCGCAGCCCCAGAATGCCGAGTCGCCAATCTCCTCCGTCTCCTTGACCAGGTGCACCTCCTGAATCTTGGAATTGTAAAAAGCGCCCACGCCTATGCTGATGCTTAGACCTTTGGTCAACGGCTCAAAATAGAATTGCTCAACTGAGGAATAACTAAACGCATACGGCCTTACATAGCATGGACCCCTATAAGATTGATATTTGAAGACCTTGTTCTTTCTGACTGTGGGATACCATATCACTTCCGAACAGTCATTGGAATAGAGCACACTGTCCTTTACACTGATGTCCCAATGGGAGCCTCCTATGGGAAGTTCAAAACCTGCACGGCTGTAGATTTCCTCAAGCTCAGGAAAAAAAACATTCAGCCTTCCCAAATCAGGAATGGTGTCAAGGTGCGCATGGTATTCATCTACAATCCATACTGATTTCAAACCATGACTGTAAATAAATTGAGGTATATACTTAGGGTAAGAGACAAGTCTTCTAAGTGATGTTAAGCCTCCGAACGCAGCCTCTCGTTGTGACTGCTTGACTGTGTTGCTATAGGCCATTTTATTCACAGCATCCATATCATATACATACCACCATAAACTATAAGCCTCTGGGTGAGGCCCTAACGGTGCGACAGAGTCCACATCCTTAGGATCTATTACCTCAGCTGCTCCTCCTTCCGAAAATTTAATGTCAATAAGTGTTTTCCTGATAGGAGTGCGCTCTACCGTACCGTTGTCCGATTTTGTAACGCGGTAGTCTATACTGAAAATGCCATCTCCGCGGTTTTCAATTTTTGTCTCTATTTCCTGGCCAATGCTTTTAGCTGTGCCAAAAAGCATTGCCAGGGATAGAAACAATAGTAGCTTCTTCATTTCGTGATAATTGATAAGTCCTGAATATTGTCGTCAGTGAAATTCATCAAGAGATTTTGTTTATCCTTAAAACCCATTTCTCCTCTTGGTCTTGCTCAGAATTGGTCACCCAATTAAGCCTGTAACACCCAGAGGTTTCAATTGTCGCCTTTGTGCTTTTTACTGTAGAATCTGCTCCATTGAAGAACATGAAATCTTCATTTTTCTCATCTGAAGGGTTATAAAAGGATAACAGTGTCAGGTTGGCACCCGGGAGATTGTTTAGATTAACGAACAGGTCTATGATGCAGGGGGCGTAGTCCTCGAGGCCGGCGAGGTTCAGGGTCGCCTCGCTTGCCGATGTGAACTCGATGAAGGCGCATTGCGGAATTACCTCAATATTAGAGTATTTCGCAAGTATAATCTGATTCTGACCAATTATCCCCAATCTCGGCATAACATCGTTCAATGTCAAGTCAAGGTTTTTCTCGTTGACTTCAACCGTCTTTGCCATGTTGTATGGCGAAAGCGCGGTGCTGACAACCTGCTTGGGCTTGTGAACCAGCGGGCCTTCGTCGTTAAGTTGCCGGAAATGAATGCGGTCGAACCGACCAATGTAGGCGGCGTTGTCCAGAATGTGGGCACGTACAGTTATGTTGTAACTATTACCTGTGGCCACAATTCTCGACGGCACAAAGAATGTCTTTATGCGTATGTCCATGTTTGACACATTGTCAAGAACAATCCATGGAATGGTTGTGTCCTCCGGATCGCCTTTCTCTTTCGGCAACCCCGGTAGGCTTTCGTTCATACGCGTGTCCCTGAATGTCAGGTGGCTCGCATAGCTTGCCTCGATGGCTTTATCCGTTATGCCTTCAAATCCAACATGGTTGAATGTGATGCCTGAGACACGGCTCGAGTATCCCGTGGCAGAACCCGATGGAGGTGCGACATAGACTCCGACACCGCCCGACAACCGACCTCCGGTAACCAGAAGATGCGCAAGGCCGCTCCAGTGCTGGCGCTCAACACCGTCCTCATCGGCATAGACGCTGTTTTTGTAGATGTCCACATTGATGGCCTTATCTGCCGTTATGGAGTCAAATGACAGTTTGTTGTACTGGAATGCACCGAGATATTTCTCTACACTCAGTTCGCCGGTTGTCGGATCGGTATAGGTTTTGCTGATGATTTCGGGTGTAAAATCCACACCTTTGCTTAAATTCACCAGACGAATAATCTTGATGTTTGAGTAAAAGACACGGCCTGCAAGGTGAATGCCTGTCCCAAAGTAGTCCTTCACAGCCTGAATCACCACCCCCACTGTTAGGTTGATGTAGGATGATTCAAGTCTGAAAGCAGCGTATTCGCCGCCGTCGGAAGATGGCTTAAGCCAAACCATTCCCGGGCATCGCAGAGTCTGTTCCTGGTTGCCGAGGTTGGGGAAGGCTATGGTGTTCTTGATTTTGTAGGTCGTCTTTGACATCAGAACAGGACAGCCGTTTGCGGCAACGAGGGCTCGGTTCACATAGCATTCGTCTTGCTCGGTGGACTTCCTGACACCATCGTCAAACCATTCGGCTGATATCTCCGAATTGGAGAATCCGCCAACGGTCATGGCTTCCTCTATGACGCCGTTATTACGCATGCACTGGAATATGCAGATGTTGCCGGCATAAACCGGAGCACCGTTAAGGTCGAGGTGCGCGGTGCCTGTGCTATTGCCTATGCGGCCCCCGGCAAAACTCAGGAGGCTGCCACGGCCTACAGTGATGTCTGACCCGTTAAGGTCAAGATCGTTTTCTATTACAAAATATGTGTTCTCTGCCGACAGCTCGTTGGCGGTTGTCGGTATCAACACATTCTGTGTCGCTTTTGATATCGTATGGTTTTGAGAAGAAGTTTTCATACTCTTTAGCGGCTTTAGGTTGCAAAGTTAATAGGTCTTTAACCTCTATCCAAATTTTTTAACATAAAAAACGGGACTGTGGTAAAATATTCACGGTTTTGATTCTCTGCGGCTAAACCTCTGTTATGTAGAGAGTCCAGTTATTAGACCAGTTCAGACGATAGAGCCCGCTTTTGCTGATTGTTGCATCATGGACTACTGGGCCGCCTGGGAGTCCAACCGCAATTTGGAAATCTTCCTTTCCGTCAGTGCCATAGGTCGATATGAATTTGATACTCGATCCTGAGCCAAGTGCGGCGACGTTGATGTCAAACAGGCATGGAGCAAAGTCCTTAAGACCGGCGAGGTTGATAGTCACGTTAGCATTCAAACCGAAACTGAGTTCAACTGAACGCGGGAGCACAGTGCATTTTGGATATTCGCCTTTAGCGCCGTATGTCTGAATCTCCGGCAGCAGGTCAGCGAGACTGTACTCAACGCTCAGGGGATTGATGTCCCTTTTCACCAGCGTCTGGCTCATGTTGAAGGGCATGATCGACGAGCACAGGAATTTGTGGGGCGAGCGTATGTATCGGCTTTCTGTGTTCAAATCTCTGAACACAAGGCGGTCAAAACGGTTTATATACCATGAGTTGTCCACCACATCTCCTTCTATCACAATGTTGTTGGCATAGTTTAGGCCAGCAAAGCGATAGGGACGAATGTATCCGTGAACCGACATTACGATGTCTGTCACATTCTCAAACTCCACCCACACCTTGGAAATGTCTTCAGGATAGTTTCCGGGCATGTTGGATGCGAAGAAAATACCGTTGAAGTAGTTGAACTCTGAATTTCTGAACACGATGGCTTTTTGGGTGATACCGTCAAAGGCGATGTTGTTGAAGGTGTTGCCGTTGATTTGTCCGATAGCTGATTCTTTTTCGTCAGGGAATTTCTGCACATAGATGCCATAGTGGCCGTCCATTCTGCCACCGTTGAAATTGATTTCAGATATCCAGTGTTCAAATCTGATTTCAGAACTGTCTGCACTGTCCGTCGGGAGATTTGCTTTCTGATTTGAGATAGGGTCAAGGAAGATGCCGTAGTCAGCGCCGATCGAGTCAAAATTGATTGAGCAGTACTGTATTCCCCCAGGGGCATCGACATATTCTTTCTGCTTTTCATCCCAGACTACAACGGCATTCGGGGTGAAGTCGAAACCCTTTTCAAGATAGTACATCTTCTTGATGGTCACATTGCAGTAAAAGGCTCTTTGACGAAACAGTACGCCGGTACCGACATTGTACTCGGTTGAGATCGGAGGTATTACGATTGGTGGAAGAGTGATTTCACCATCGGATGTCGATTTTCCCGATGCAGAGGCCTGTCGATCAAACATGGATACCCTTGTCCCGCTTATGCAGGCCACAGTCAGGTTCACATAGCTTCTTTCAATGATGAACGCCGGGAAGCCGATTTTCTCAGGTCTGCCGGTTTCTACATTAATGAGCTCATATGGCACAATGTGGATGGTGCCCGGGCAGTTGAGGGTCTGGACATCGTATTCGCTTTGTAGCTTTGGAAATATGATGGATCCCATGATGTTGTAGACCCTGCACTCCAGTTGGACGGGGCAGCCCGCTGCAGCGACAAGGGCGCGGTTGATGAACTCTTCGTCGCCCTGGTTAACAAGAGTTTTCAGGCCGTCGTCAAACCAAGCCGCACGGACGCAGTCGCCGGTAAAGCCGGTCACTTTCAAAGAGAGCGGAACTAAGGTTCCGTACTGTCTTCGGAAAATGCAATAGGGAGGGGCTACAATGTTGCTGTTCCTGAAGCTGATTTCCACATTGTCGGACGATGATGTGAAATATCCTCCTTCAAAAACCACGGTGCTTCCCGTTCCGATTTCGAATACATGGGTATCGCCCTTCTGTCTAAAAAGAGCCTTGATTGCTTCATCTTCGGGTGTGTTGCCACTGGGATAGCTGATGTCTATGCCCTGCTCGATGATGAGATACGCCCCCTCCAGCGCAAGCTGGCTGAGCGATGTAACTTTGATTCTGTCCTGGCCAAAATCCTTTTGAGCCGGGTTGTCGTGAGGTCTGTAAGGCATGGTAGTAGGCTTTTAAAATTAGTAGATTGTTTAGAAAGCGACAGCTTTCTAAATTGTAACACTAATTAAAAGCCTATTGTTCAATTAATCCCCCCCAAAAAAAATGACAGAGATATGGGAAAGGCTGAGCCGGGAACGGCTCAGCCTTTGGAAAGTCGATTTTATCGGGGGTATTTTACTGGCGGGAGGTTACTTCACTGCCTTTTTCGGTGGCTTGGGGTTCCTTCTCCGCCATTTTTTTGGCGGGAGGTTACTTCACTACCATCTTGGTGGCCTTGGTGCCCTGGCGCTTGATGTAGAGGCCGGGAGCCATGTTGTCCTCTGATACGCGCACGCCGTTCAGGTTGAAGATTTCAACGGGAGCGTTGGGATCGTCCATCTCCACGCTCTCCACGCCTGACGACTCAACATCGGAAGCGTTGAAGCCGGGCTGGGCGATGCGGTAGAGACCGAAGCCGTTGTTGCACTTGGTGATGGGCAGGTAGATGGCTTCCTTGCCGCTCTTGTCTTTCTTGAGGACGGGGTTCATGCCGAACATGCGCGAGCCGGTGTCGGAGATTTCGCCGAGGCCTTTCTCGGGAAGGGTCCACAGCAGCTGCATGCCTTCGAAAGCGTCGCCTTCGCCCATCTTGGCCACGTTGACGCGTGAGCCGCCCTGGTCGTAGTCGCTGAGAGCGTAAACAAAGTAGGTCTCACCGCCGAGGGTGAACTCCACGCAGCCGTTGGCATTGTTCTTGGGAGCGAGGTCGGCGAGGGCGTCACCGCAGTTCTCGAAGCTGTCGAGCATGGAGCCGGAGGTGTTGTAGAGAGTGGGGGGAGTCACGAATGCGTCAACATAGAAGAGCTCGGGGGTGTGGTCCTCGCTGCGTACTATGCGGACCATGGGGGCGCCGTTCCAGGTGGTCTGGCCGGCGGGATATGTCTCTTCGATGAGGCCCACGGCATAGTCGCCGTCGTTCATCACGTTCGACCATGTCTTGTCCTGGTTGATGGTGCCGCCGATCACGGTGCAGCCGTCGTCGTTGGCTACGGCGAAGAGGATCGAGGCCGAAGACTGCTGGAGGGTAACGTCGCCCACAACGTCGAAATAGTCCACACGGCGGGCAGCTGCCGAAGCCTCGTCGGAGGGCAGCATGTACTCAAACGCCTTGGTGGCAACGCCGGTGTTGGGGTCGGCGATATAGTAAACGGGCACGGGCTTGGTGTTCACGTCGAAGTTGGCGCCGGTGAACCACAGGTGGCCGAAGTCGTCAACGCCCACCTGGTTGATGCAGAGGGTGCCGTTGATGGGTGCGCCGTCAACCGTGACCTGCACTTCCTTGAGGAATTTGCCGGTCATGAGGTCGTAGATGAGGATGTAGGTGTGCTCGTAGGTCTTCTCGTCGATCACCTCGGGCTTGGAGTAGCCCATGATGAGCATGTCGTTCAGAACGGCGGTAGAGCGGATCTTGTTGTTGTTGAGCAGGAAGTTGCCGGTGGTGGTCTGGAGCTCCTCCAGGTTGTGTGTGCGGCTCTTGATCCATACGCTTGTGCAGGTCAGGCCGTTGGGAGCGGCGGCATAGGTTGCGGGGTCGACAGTTGCGAACGCAGGCGCGCAGATAGCTGCTGCCGAGAGGGCGAGTAAAAGTTTTTTCATGCGATGAATGTTTATTTAAGGATTATGTGAATGTCGATCTAAGGAGCCTCTGGCAAAAGGCAGTGCTAAGCTATGGAAATAATTCGGAATGCGCAACACCTTGCGCCAAAAGAGGCAAAAAAAGAGGCAAAAATGACATTTATGGCTCATTTTCCCGCTTCATGCGCGGCCGCGGAGGCGGGTGCGGCGGGTGCTCCGAGGCTCTCGGGCATCTCCAGGCCTTCGCGCTCTGCCAGGGCGCGGCGCACGGGCTCGGGGATGGGGGCTCCGCCCTGGGTGCGCAGGTCGAAGCCGGCCATGGTGGTGATGGCCTCGCACTTCACGGTGCCGGTCGAGGGGTTGAGGATGCGCTGGCCCAGGCGCGCCGAGCGCTCGCCCAGGTGTATGCAGCCGGTTTCGAGCACCAGCGGCTCGTCGGGGACGGTGGGATTCAGGAAGTTGACATTGATGTTGACCACCACCATGCCCAGCGTCACGGGGTTGAGGGAGTCGCTGACTATCTCGCGGAAGTAGAGTGCCTTGCCCAGGTCGAAAAACTGCAGGTAGGCGTTGTTGTTTATGTGGCCGAACATGTCGAAGTCGCCGAATCGCACCTGGATTTCGGTGCGGTGCGAGAGCGGCGGCAGCATGGGTCCGTGCGATTTGCTCATATGTCTTTGATATTCAATGGCGTTCAGTGGAACAGTATGCGGCGTATAACCGGCTTGCCGGCGGCGGCGTTGAGTTTCTCCACCAGGCTCGGGGCCATGTAGCCCAGGTCGTTGCGCAGGCTGGCCGAGGCTATGCACACGTGGAGGGTGTCGCCGTCCACCCATCGGCGCGTGGTCTCGCGGTTGATGGACGGGCCCACAATCTCGGGCCAGAGATAGGACACGCGCTGGCGGTCGAAGGTCTCGGCGGCGCCGGCGCGCTCGAAAGCCTGGCGGATGATGTCGCCCACGCTCTCGGCCTCGTGGCGCTTCACCGGTCGCCGTCCTCCGCGGCGGCATGGTCAGTGATGGCGGTGAAGGCGCCGTCGCGCACCAGCCAGAGGGCGTGGTCGCTGGGCATGTGGCTCACAATCTCGTCGAGGTGCTTGCGGTTGGTGTCGGTGATGAAGATCTGCCCGAAGTCGGGCTGTCTCACCACGCCGATTATGGCCTCGACGCGGCGCGAGTCCAGTTTGTCGAAAATGTCGTCGAGCAGCAGCAGGGGCTTCACGCCCGAGTATTCGGCCAGGAACTCGTACTGGGCCAGGCGCAGGGCTATGGTGAAGGTTTTCTGCTGTCCCTGCGAGCCGGTGCGTCGAAGGGGCATGCCGTCGAGGCTGAAAACAATGTCGTCGCGGTGCGGGCCCGCCGAGGTGTGGCGCAGGATGGCGTCGCGCTGGCGGTTTGCCTCGAGCACGTCCATCAGCGAGTCGGCGGGGGCGTCGGTGCCCCACTGCACATAGTCCAGGCCGGTGGTTTCGGCGCCGGGGCCGGCAATGCGCGCGTAGTATCTGCGGTGAATCTCGGCCAGGCGGTCGATGTGGCGTCGGCGCGAGGCGGTGATGTAGGCCGCGGCAGCATCCATGGCCGTTTCCAGGGCCAGGAACAGGTTGGGGTCGGCCACACCGTCGCGGAGCAGGCGGTTGCGCTGCTGCAGGGCCTGGTTGTAGCGGCTCAGGGCGGCCAGGTAGCGGGCGTCGCCCTGCGAGAGGGCCATGTCGATGAATCGGCGGCGCTCCTCGCCGGTGCCGTTGACCAGGTCCATGTCCGACGGCGCCACGAGCACTGCCGGAAACACGCCGATGTGGGCCGACAGCCGCTGGTACTCCTTGCCGCTGCGCTTCACCGTCTTGCGCTTGCCCTCGGCAAACCCCACCGTCACCTCCTCGCGAGCCTGGTGGCGGGTGTACACGCCCTGCATCATGGCAAAGGGCTCGCCGCGGCGCACCAGCATCTTGTCAGGGGCGCCGGTCATGCTCTTGCACACGCTCAGGTAGTGTATGGCGTCGACCAGGTTGCTCTTGCCCATGCCGTTGTCGCCCAGAAAACAGTTCAGTTTGGGCGACAGGCGCAGGTGGGCCGAGGCTATGTTCTTGAAGTTGGTGAGACGGATTTCGTCGAGGGTCATCGGCAGTGTTACTTGTTGTTGCGGGCTTCGTTGAAGCGCTCGTTGAAGTAGAGGAGCTGGTAGAGGATGGAGTTGCCCCAGTACTTGGCATTGTGCTTGCCGGGGCGCGAGATGTAGTCGTGGGGCACCTTGGCGTCGAGCATCTTCTGGTGGAGCTGCTTGTTGACGTCGGCGAAGAAGTCCTCCGAGCCACAGTCAAAGATGATGTTCTGCTTCTGCTCGGCCATCTTCGGCACCAGGTTGATGACGGTCATGGCCTCCCAGCGCTCGGGATTCTCCTCGTACGGGCCCAGAGCCTTGGCCATCTTCCAGTTCTTGGGGAAGGGCACAATGTAGACGCCGCCCGAGGTGGAGCCCATGTTGTTCCAGATGTCGGGATGGCGTGTGCCCAGCCACAGGCCGCCGTGGCCGCCCATCGACAGGCCGGTGATGGCGCGCAGCTTGGCGTCGTCGGCCACGGGATAGTTCTTGTTGATGTAGGGCACCAGGTCGTTGACGAAGAAGCTCTCCATCTGCATTTCGGGGCGCACGGGCGAGTCCCAGTACCAGGCGTCCATGCCCGAGGGCATCACTATCACCACGCCGTATTTGTCGGCCAGCTCGCCCATGTCGGGACGTATGTTGCCCCAGGCGCGGTAGTCGCCGCCGTAACCGTTGAGCAGGTACACGGTAGGAAGGGCCTTGTCGGTGGCTGCGGCATCGGGAGTGATGACGGTCACCTTGTTGGGTTCGGGTATGTATTTCGAGGCGACGGTTACGGTGTCGGTCTTGAAGGCGAAGCAGCCGATGGCGGCGCCCATTGCCAGGGCGGTGACGGCGGTGCGGAGTGTTTGGAGTGACATGATTGAATAGGTTTATTTAGGTTAAATGATTTGTTTTCAAAATGATTTCACTGATGCATAAGGCGCGTCAGCGGCCCGTGGCCTCCTCCTGGAAGCGCACGTGCAGATAGTCCACCACCATGTCGGCGATGCGCTCCAGGCTCAGGCGCGAGGAGCTGAAAGTCAGGTCGTAGCTGGCGGAGTCGCCCCAGCGCTTGTCGGTGTAGAAGTTGTAGAAATTGGCGCGGAGCTTGTTGGTTTTCTCCACGTAGGAGCGCGCCTGCTGCTCGGTTTTGTTTCCGTCGCGCTCCATCACGCGCCTCACGCAGTCGGCGATGTCGGCGTGCACGAATATGTTCACCACGTTGGGGAGGTCGCGGAGCACATAGTCGGCCGAACGTCCCACTATCACGCAGGGGCCTTCGGCGGCGATGCGGTGGATGAAGTCGCACTGGGCCATGTAGAGGGCGTCGTCGTGGCCGGTGGAGGCGCCGTCGAACCATGTGACGGGGCTCAGGCCCATGTTGAACGAGAACAGGCCGCCGATGAAGCTGGGACGGCGCTCGTCGTTCTGCTCGAAAAACTCCGGCGACAGGCCCGAGGCGGCCGCCGCCTGCATGAGCAGCTCCTTGTCATAGAAACGTATGCCCAGACGGTCGGCGATCATGCGGCCCAGGTGACGGCCGCCGCTGCCCATCTGGCGGCCGACGGTGATTACGTATTTCTCGGGGAGAGCTGAGGTGATGTTCTCTTTCATGGCGATGGTGTGATGTGCCCTTAAGCAATAACGATGTGCCCTTGGGCAGTAATATTGTCGCAAAAATATGAAAATTCCGTCAATGGTGCAACACCATTGGCCCACAATCAGCGCGGCTCGGCAGTGAGGCGCAGGGTGGTGACAGGCTGCACGGGCGAGTTGGTGACCAGCTGCACGCGGGCGTTCACGGGGCGTCCGGTACGCACGGCGTCGGCGGCCACGGTCACTGTCACCTCGGCCTGGCGTCCGGGTTTCACGCTCTTGTCGCTGACGGTGGCGGTGACGCTGGGGTCGGTGGAATAGGCGCGGCGGATCTGCAGGGGCGAGCGGCCGGTGTTCTCCACGCGGAATGTGGCGGTCAGATCGCGCCCGGCCTCCACAGCGCCGAGGTTGGCGCGCTCCTCGGCCACGCGCACCACGGGCGCCTTGGCCAGCTCCTTGTCAGTCATCTTGCTGAAGTCTTCCTCGAATGTCACCACCACGGGCAGGTCATAGCCCTGCTCGGGATGGCGGCTGTCAGGCACTATGGTGATGGTGTCGGTCACCACGCCGTAGAGCGGCGTCTTGTCGCTCATCACGTAGAAGTTGAAGGTGGTGATTTCGCCGGGAGGGGTCACTGGTGGCGTCGCCGTCACTTCCAGCCACTTGGGGGTGCGGCGCACGGTGGTAGTCAGCGAGTCGGCCGACATGTTGTAGCCCTTGTGGGTGAACATCTTGACATGGCCCTTCTTGACGGTGCCGAGCAGCGATGCGCGGCGGTCGAACCGCATGGGGCCCATGTCGACGGGGTATCGCGCCGAAACAGTGGACGGCGCTCCTATCACCACGCCCTTCACCGTCAGGCGGCTCTTGGCGCCGTCGCCGGGGGCGTTGGTGTATACGTAGACATACTTCTTGAAGCGGCCGGGGCGTCCCTGCGGGTCGTAGCTCACGGACACGCGGAGAGTGTCGCCGGGGGCCACGGGCACCACGTCGTAATGGGGCGTGGTGCAGCCGCAGGTGGCGCGCGCGTCGGTCACCACCAGGGGCTCGGTGCCGGTGTTCACGGCGCGGAACACTGCCGTCACCTTGCCGGCGTCCTCGTTGAAAGCGCCAAAATCATAAACCTCTGACAACCAGCGCAATGCAGGCTGAGCCTGGGCCATGGTCGCCACGGCCAGCATGGCGGCCGCCAATATATGTCTGAATCTTAGCATAATGCGATTTGTGGATGTTTTAGTGTTAACCGACGGAGCCGGCATTTGGTTCGATGGCGGGCAGTGCGGGCGGCGCGTCGGGCACGGCCTGAGAACGCACGCGGCGGTTGTCGGGCAGAAGGTTGTTGGCGCGGTTGCCCAGGTTTTTCACCCATCCGAGCGGATGGACGCCGTAGGTGAGGAGCACGATTCCGCGCGGGGTGCCTTCGGGCAGGTGCAAGGCCTCGCCGCGCAGGAATGCCAACGCCGTGGGGTAGTCAACCTCGGTCCGGGGCCACTCCGCGCCGCTGAATCCGGCCATGCGGCACAGCGCCAGCGTCGGCACCATGTCGCGGCCCTTCAGCTCGGCAACCGGCACCCCGGCACGCGCCACTCTTGTCACCGCCGACAGGCGTGCAATGGCTCCGGCATGTGCCGTCGGCCAGGAGGCCAGGCCTTCGCGCGTAGGCACCAGTGTGTATTTCTTATCAGCAGGCATCCACTTGGGTGCGGCAGCCGTTTTGATGCCCTTGGAGGCCTGTTCCGAGTGTCTGCCTTCGCCAGGACGGCGCAGTACGGCTATGAACAGGCCCTCGCCACGTACACGGCCCGGCAGGAAACGCCCCACGGGCAGATTGCCCTCGACGGCGCCCACCACTCCCGGCAGCGCGTCGAGCCCCAGGTCGACGGGTTCGGCGCCTAAAGTATCGATTATCCATTTCACATTTCCCTCATCCTCCTGCACATTGAAGGTGCAGGTGCTGTAAACCAGGTAGCCGCCGGGGCGCAGGGCCGGCCACACGTTCTCAAGGATTTCACGCTGAAGCTCGGCGCACCTCTCCACCAGCCGCTGCGTCCACTGCGCCACGGCCTCGGGCTCCTTGCGCATCATGCCCTCGCCGGAGCACGGCGCGTCGACAGCCACCACGTCGAAGAATCCCTCCAGCCGGCTGAACTGCGCAGTGTCGCCGCGGGTCACCACGGTGTTGGGTGCGCCCCAGCGCTCCACATTCTCAATCAGCGCCTGCAGGCGTTTGGGGTCAAATTCGTTGGCAACGATCAGAGCGTCGTCTGCAAGGGCGTCGCACACGGCCGTTGTCTTGCCGCCGGGCGCCGCACAGGCGTCGAGCCACCGCAGGCCCGGTCCGAGGCTCTCGGAAAGCTTGCGGGCCACATGCCACTGCACCATCGACGAAGCGTCCTGCACATAGTACAGCCCCTGGTGCAGGCGCGGATCCAGGGTGAACGGCGGCCGCTCGGGCAGATACACGCCCAGCGGGCACCAGGGCATGGTGTCAGCGCCGGCGGCCGGACAGCAGCCTTTGGCTGTGTTCAAACGCACCGACACGGGCGATTCCGTGGTGCTCAGCGCCTCGGCCAGGCCAGCGAATTCGGCGTGGCCGGAAAGCATGTCGGCAAACTGTGGTGGAAGTGTGCGTGTGTCCATGTCTTTTTCAGCTCATTCCGGTGAGGATGGTGCGAATGTCGTGCAGTTTGTTCAGGGCCTCCATGGGGGTGAGGTTGTTGATGTCCAGGCCCAGGATTTCGTCGCGAATCTGCGAGAGCACGGGGTCGTCGAGCTGGAAGAAGCTCAGCTGCACGCCGTCCTCCGAGGCCGGGGCCGAGAGTGTTTCGGTGCGCGGGGTGTCAACGGCCGGCGAACCGTTGTTGTGCTCGGCCTCGAGGTGCTCCAGCACCTGCTGAGCACGCTTCACGATGGGCGCGGGCAGGCCGGCGAGGCGCGCCACGTGTATACCGAACGAGTGCTCGGAACCGCCGCGCTCCAGCTTGCGCAGGAACACCACCTTGCCGTCAATCTCGCGCACGGACACGTGGAAGTTCACAATGCGGTCAAACGAGCGCTCCATTTCGTTGAGCTCGTGATAGTGCGTGGCGAAGAGGGTCTTGGGTCGCACCCGTCCGTTGTTGTGTATGTGCTCCACTATGGACCAGGCTATCGAAATGCCGTCGTAGGTGGAGGTGCCGCGGCCCAGCTCGTCAAAGAGCACCAGCGAGCGGTCCGACAGGTTGTTGATGATGGCGGCGGCCTCGTTCATCTCCACCATGAACGTGGACTCGCCCAGGCTTATGTTGTCGCTGGCGCCCACGCGGGTGAAAATCTTGTCCACATATCCGATGCGGGCGCTGTCGGCTGCCACGAAGCAGCCTATCTGGGCCATGAGCACGTTGAGCGCCGTCTGGCGCAGCAGGGCCGACTTACCGCTCATGTTCGGGCCGGTGATCATCAGTATCTGCGACGAATCGTTGTCCAGGCGCACGGTGTTCGATATGTAGGGTTCGCCCGGCGGCAGCTGGCGCTCGATCACGGGATGGCGGGCCTCCACCAGCTCTATCACGCTGGAATCGTCCACCACAGGGCGGCAGTAGCGGTTCTCGGCGGCCACGCGTGTGAAGGCCAGCAGGCAGTCGATGGTGGCGAGCAGGTGGGCATCCTGCTGCAGGGTGGTCATATAGTTGGAGATGAAGGCCACAAGGTCGTTGAACAGCGACACTTCGAGCGACTCGATGCGTCCCTGCGCCGACAGGATTTTCTCCTCGTACTCCTTCAGCTCCTGCGATATGTAGCGCTCGGCGTTGACCAGGGTCTGCTTGCGCACCCACTCGGCCGGCACTTTGTCGCGGTGGGTGTTGGTCACCTCGAAGTAATAGCCGAATATGTTGTTGAAGCCAATCTTGAGCGAGGGTATGCCCGTGGCCTCGTGCTCGCGCTCCAGGATGCGGTTCAGGTACTCGCGTCCGTTGCCGGCAATGTCGCGCAGCTCGTCGAGCTCGGCGTTCACGCCGCGGGCTATCACGTCGCCTCGGCCCGTCTTTGATGGCGGGTCGGGCATCAGCCAGCGGGCTATGCGGTCGGCCACATCCTCGCAGGCGTTCATCTGCTTGCCCACGGCGGCGAGCACGGGCTGTCCCGAAGCCTCGAGCATGGCCTTGATGGGCACCATGGCGCAGAGGGCGTTGCGCACCTGCTGCACCTCGCGGGGAGTGATGCGCAGGGCCGACACTTTCGACACCAGGCGGCCCAGGTCGCCGATCTGCTCCAGCTGCTCCAGCATGTGGTCGCGGATCTCGGGCTCGCGGAAGAAGTACTCCACCACGTCGAGGCGCTCGTTGATGGCCTTGGGGTCGCGCAGGGGCATGAGAATCCAGCGGTTGAGCATACGGGCGCCCATGGGCGTCACCGTGCGGTCAAGCACGCCCAGCAGGCTCTTGCCGTCCTCGTTGAGGGGCTCCACAAGCTCCAGATTGCGCACCGTGAAGCGGTCCAGGCGCACATGGCTGTCGGCCTCGATATGTGTCAGCGTGGTGATGTGGCCGGTGTGGGTGTGGTTGGTCACATCCAGATAGTGCAGGCAGGCGCCGGAGGCTATTACCGCCTCGGGCAGGTTGTTGATGCCGAAGCCTTTGAGGCTGGTGGTGCCGAACTGTTTGAGCAGGCGCTCGCGGGCGGCATCGGCGGTGAACACCCAGTCGTCGAGCTCGAAGCTCAGGTATTTGCCGGTTGCCGACTCCTCGAACTTGCGGCGCGTGCCACGCTGTATGAGCACCTCCTTGGGGGCGTACCCGGCCAGGAGCTTGTCCACATATTCAGGCGTGCCCTGGTCGGTGAGGAACTCGCCGGTCGACAGATCGAGGAAGGCCACTCCCCACGGGCCGCGTCCCTCGCCGAAATGGATGGCGCCCAGGAAGTTGTTCTCCTTGTGCGAGAGCACATTGTCATTGAGCGTCACGCCTGGCGTTACCAGCTCGGTGATGCCGCGCTTCACCAGTTTCTTGGTGAGCTTGGGGTCCTCGAGCTGCTCGCAGATGGCCACACGCTTGCCGGCACGCACCAGCTTGGGCAGATAGGTGTCGAGCGCATGATGGGGGAATCCGGCCAGCTCCACGTAGGCGGCTGCGCCGTTGGCACGGCGCGTCAGGGTGATTCCCAGTATCTCGGAGGCGGCGATGGCATCGTCGCTGAAGGTTTCGTAAAAGTCGCCGACACGGAACAGCAGCACGGCGTCGGGATGCTTGCGTTTCATCTCGATGTACTGCTTCATCAGCGGAGTCTCAACTATCTTCTTTGCCACGGGTTGATAGGGGTGTTTAGTTCGTTTTCAGAGGGATGAGAGAGTGGTGTGTATGCGGCGCCGCCCGGCGCCGGGGCGTCGGGCGGTCGCTCGGTATGAGTGTCTGTGTCGGGCCGGGCCGGTGGATTATTCCTCGCCGTCCTCGTCGAGTTCGCGCATGTTGTGGAACACGTTCTGCACGTCCTCGTCCTCCTCGAGGCGCTCCAGGAGCTTCTCGATCTTCTCGCGCTGCTCGGGGGTAACGTCCTTCAGGTCGTTGGGGATGCGCTCGAACTCGGTGGAGATGATCTCGTAGCCGTTCTCCTCCAGGTACTTCTGGATGTTTGAGTTCTCCTCGTAGGCGCCGTAGAGAACGATGTGGCCGTCCTCGTCGTGCTCCAGCTCGTCCACGCCGTAGTCAATGAGCTCCAGCTCCAGGTCGTCGAGGCTGACGCCTTCCTTGGCGTTCACCTTGAACACGGCCTTGTGGTCGAACAGGAAGGTGAGCGAACCCTGGGTGCCCAGTGAGCCGCCGTGCTTGGTGAAGTAAGAGCGCACGTTGGCAACGGTGCGGGTGTTGTTGTCGGTGGCAGCCTCTACGAAGATGGCGATGCCGTGGGGGCCGTAGCCTTCGTACGAGATTTCCTTGTAGTCGCCGGCGTCCTTGTCGGTGGCCTTCTTGATGGCACGTTCTACGGTGTCCTTGGGCATGTTGGCAGCCTTGGCGTTCTGCATCAGGGCGCGCAGGCGGGGGTTGGTGTCGGGATCGGGACCGCCGGCCTTGGCGGCGATGGTGATTTCCTTGCCTATGCGGGTGAATGTGCGGCTCATGTTGCCCCAGCGCTTGAGCTTGCGGGCTTTGCGGTATTCAAATGCTCTTCCCATGGGAGTGGTGTGATGTGTTTGTTTTTATTATTGTGTTTGTTGTATTCTTGGGATTAGCGCAGTTCGGCGTTCACCTTCTTGCGCAGGTTGGCGACAACCTTGGCCATAACGGCGTCGATGGCCTTGTCGGTGAGGGTCTTCTCGGAGTCCTGGATGGTGATGGCGATGGCGTACGACTTCTTGCCCTCGGGCAGATTCTTGCCCTCGTACACGTCGAAGAGCTCCACGCCGCGGAGCAACTTGCGCTCGGCCTCGCGGACAGCGGCCTCGATTTCGGCCATGGTGACGCGTGTGTCGATGAGGAGCGCCAGGTCGCGGCGCACGGGCTGGGTCTTGGGCAGGTCACTGAAGGTCACTGAGCGCTTCAGGGCCAGGGCGGTCAGCGCGTCCCAGTCGAGCTCGGCGTAGCACACTGTCTGCTTGATGTCGGCCTTGTGGAGCTGTGCCTTCGACACCAGGCCGAGGGTGGCGAGTTCCTTGCCGTTGCGGGTGGTGATGCGCAGGGCGGCGCTGTATATGTCGCCCTCGGCGGGAGCGTAGGGCGCCACGAGCAGCTCGCGGGTGCCGATGCCCAGGCGTGCCAGTATGTTGGCCACGTATGCCTTCAGGTGGTAGATGCTTGCCTCCTGGGCGGGAGCCAGCCACGTTGCCACCTGCACGTTGCCGGTGAGCCACAGGGCCAGGCGCGTGCCCTGGCTGAACGGGGCCAGCGGGCGCTCGGCGGTGCTCTCGGCCTGCGGGTTGCGGCGGTAAACGTTGCCGAACTCGTAGAAGCACAGGTCCTTGCTCTTGCGGTTGATGTTGTGGGCCAGGCTCTCCAGGCCGCCGAACAGCAGGGTCTGACGCATCACGTTCAGATCCTGGCTCAGGGGGTTGAGAAGCTCCACGCAGTGGTCGGCGGGATAGTTGGCCAGGCCGTCGTAGTAGGCCTTTGCGGTCAGTGAGTTGTTGAGGATTTCGTTGAAGCCCTCGGCCGTGAGCTGGGCGGAGATGGTGCGTCGCATGTCGTCGGCGGCGTCAACTGCCGATTTGTACGACAGCGAGGCGCGCACCTGGTCCGACATTTCCACATTATTATATCCATAGATGCGGAGTATGTCCTCAACCACGTCGCACGGACGGGTCACGTCCACACGGTAGGTGGGCACCAGCAGCGAGCGCACGCCGTCGGCGTGGGCCGTGGTCTCGATTTCCAGGCCGCGGAGTATGGTGTCGACAGTGGCGTCGGGTATGTGCTTGCCCAGAAGGCGGTCCATATAGTCGGTTGACAGCTCTACGGCGGCGGGCTTCACCTCGGTGGGATATACATCCTCCACCTTGCCCACGATGCGGCCGCCGGCCAGTTCCTTGACCATCAGGGCGGCGAGTTTCAGGGCATACATGCAGCCGTTGGGGTCAACGCCGCGTTCGAATCGGAACGAGGCGTCGGTGTTCAAGCCGTGGCGGCGTGCGGTCTTGCGCACGCGGGTGGGATGGAAGCAGGCGCTCTCCAGGAACACCGACTTGGTCTGCTCGGTCACGCCCGAGTCAAGGCCGCCGACCACGCCGGCGATGCACATTGCCTCCGAGGCGTTGCATATCATCAGGTCGGAGGCGTCGAGGGTGCGCTCCACGCCGTCGAGGGTGGTGAACTTGGTGCCTGCAGGGCAGGTGCGCACCACTATCTTGTCGCCCTGCACTTTCGAGCGGTCGAAGCAGTGGAGGGGCTGGCCTATGCCGTGGAGTATGTAGTTGGTGATGTCCACCACATTGTTGATGGGGTGCATGCCTATGGCGGTGAGGCGCTCCTTGAGCCACTCGGGGCTCTCCTTCACCTCCACGCCTTCGATGGTCACGCCGCAGTAGCGGATGGCGCCTTCGGTGTCGAGCACTTCTACCTCCACTCCGGCCTCACTGGCGGCATCGACGGCGAAGGCGTCAACACTCGGACGCTTGAGCTCGGCGCCCTCGGCATGCACGTTCATCCACGCCGCCAGGTCGCGGGCCACGCCGTAGTGCGAGGCGGCGTCGATGCGATTGGGGGTGAGGTCCACCTCCAGCACGTAGTCGCTCTCAAGCTTGTAGTATTCGGCGGCGGGAGTGCCGGGGGCAACCTCCTCGGGGATCACAATGATGCCGTCGTGCGAGGTGCCTACACCAATCTCGTCCTCGGCGCAAATCATGCCGTTCGAGGGCACGCCGCGCATCTTCGCCTTCTTGATTTTGAATTCCTTGTCGCCGTCATAGAGCACGGCGCCTACGGTGGCTACGATCACGGTCTGGCCGGCAGCCACATTCGGGGCGCCGCAGACAATCTGCTCCACCACGCCGCCGCCGAGGTCTACGGTGGTGACATGCAGGTGGTCACTGTCCGGATGGGGCTCGCAGGTGAGCACCTTGCCCACCACCATGCCTTTCAGACCGCCGCGGATGGCCTCGACGGTCTCTATGCCTCCGCACTCCAGGCCCACCGAAGTCAGGGCGGCCGAGAGCTCTTCCGGCGTCATTTGGGTGTTAACGTATTCTTTCAGCCATTTGTAGGATATGTTCATAGCCGTTACTCGTTTGGTATGTGATTGCTGTAATGATGGTTCTCTACGTTGCGGATTCGCTTCGTCCTCGCTCCGGGCCGCCGCTGCCCGGTTCAATCCCGGTGTCGGCCACGGCTCGCAGCGGCCTGCTGACTCGGCACGGCTCGCGCTCTGCGCAGGGGGCTTGGCGCCACAAGGGTCCGCGCCCGCAAATTAACGTGCAAAGTTACAAAATTTTTCAGTACATTCCACCCTCACAGCCGCGCAATCCTCCCCAGCCTCCTCTTTTTTTCATATTTTCCACCCTATATCGTCGTTCCAAAACTCTGTTTTAGGCTAAAATCGCGGATTTTTTGGTAATTCGGTGGTAAAATCGTATCTTTGTGCGATTGTTCGCATAGCGCCCGGCCACTCTGACCGCACCGTGCGTCCTAATTCCTTTCGTTTTAGAAAAATATATAAACCAAACATTAATATTATCAATGGCAACATTAGAAAAAATCAGAAGCAAGTCAGTGCTGCTCTTCACCATCATCATCGTGGCTCTGCTTGCATTCATTCTCGGCGACTTCCTCACCAGCGGCCGCAACCTCCTCGGCCCCGGCGACACTGTGGCTTCGGCCAACGGTGCCAAGGTTTCATTCACTGAATACCAGACCCGCCTCAACCAGAAGTCTGAAGCCCAGAAAAACAGCCAGCAGCAGATGGACAACGACGTCCTCTCGCAGCAGACCATCGACGAACTCCTCGTGGAGGCCCTCCTCAACCAGGAGTACGACAAGATGGGCATCACCGTCACCGACAAGCAGCTCAGCTCCCTGATGCTCGGCGCGCAGACCGGCGGCAACGTGTTCCAGAACCTCATGGGCCAGTTCGGCCAGGCCGCCGCTGTCCTCTACCAGAAGGGCATCGTCGACGCCCGCACATACTACGATGCAATGCAGAACCCCGCCAAGTACGGCCTGCAGCCCGAAGACGCCGACGCCATGAAGGGCGTGTGGAGCTCGCTCGAGCAAAACATCGACCAGTCAATCAAGTCGCAGGCTTACGGAGTCCTCATCCAGGGCCTCTTCACCGCCAACCAGGTTGACGCCAAGGCCATGTACGACGACCGCAACACCACCACACACTTCGCATACGTCCGCAAGGACCTCAGCTCAGTGGCCGACGGCGACGTGAAGCCCACCGACGAGGACTACAAGAAGGTATACGACGAGCACAAGGGCGCATTCCTCCTCAACGAAGAGACCCGCGCCGTCAGCTACATCGTGGTGCCCATCCTCCCCTCTGACGCCGACTACGCAAAGGGCCAGAGCGAGGTGGAGACCGTAATCGCACAGCTCAACGCCACCGAAGGCACCTCAGCCCTCAGCCAGCACCCCGACTTCGTGAGCCAGAACATGAAGCTCACCCGCGCCGACCTCGCAAAGGACGCCCAGCTCCGCTCGCTCGTGGCTGACTCTGTCGGCATCACCGCAGGCACAGCCCGCGCCACCCAGATGGCCGGCGGCAACTACACCATCGCCAAGGTGCTCGACGTTACAACCGGCATCGACAAGCTCAAGGTTTCGACCTTCGCCGGCCCCGCCGCCGAAATCGACTCCGTGCTCGCCAAGACCACTGTTGCCACTTTCGACTCCATAGCACGCGCCAACGGCGGCAACGCCGGCGTGGAGCTTAGCCTCGTCAACCCCGGCGCAGGCGTAAGCGAGAAAATCATCGCTGCCCTCTCAACCCGCCCCGTGGGCGAAGTGTTCACCCTCACCGACACCATCACCGGCCAGGACGACAAGGGCAAGGCCATGACCCAGACCGTCAAGCAGGCATTCCTCATCAGCGAGCGCGAGGCTCCCGTGGCTGTGTATGACATCGCCAAGGTAACCTACTCCGTGGTTCCCTCAGCCGAGACCGTACGCGACCTCAACACCAAGTTCCACGCTTTCGTAGCCAACAACGCCGAGGCCGAGGCCTTCAACGCCAACGCCGAGAAGAGCGGCTACCAGGTGGGCAAGGCCCTCGTTTCGCCCTCAACTCCGCTCCTGGGCAACGCTCCCTCGAGCCGTGGCGCCGTGAAGTGGGCCATGGACAACAAGAAGGGCAAAGTGAGCCCCGTATTCAGCCAGACCGATGCCAACGACTACCTGATGGCCGTTGCCGTTGACGACATCTACGACGGCGAATATCTGCCCGTCACCTCGACTTTCGTACGCGACTACCTCCGTCCCCAGGTTATGAACAACCTCAAGGCCGAAAAGCTCATCAAGCAGTACGCCGGCAAGGCAAAAGACCTCAAGGGCTACTCGGCTCTCATGGGCGCTCCCGTGGCTAACGCCGACGCCGTATTCGGCGAGGACCAGATTCCCGGCGTAGGCTTCGGCGAATTCCTGCTCCAGGGCGAAGTGGCCGGCGCCAAGAAGGGCCAGCTCGTAGGTCCCTTCCAGGGCACCAACGCCGTCTATGTGATCACCGTGAACGGCGCCGACAAGCAGGGCCGCCCCTACGACTTCAAGGAGAACGCAACAGTCTTCGGCCAGAAGATTTCGTCGCAGCTCTCTGCCAACACCCAGAGCCTGCTCCGCCTCCTCTCTGGCGACAACAAGGTGCAGAACAACATCCTCAAGTTCACACCCGACCAGGTAAACTAATCAACCCGCCGGCCCCCGGCCGGACAGCCGAAACATAACAAAAACGGCCCGCAGTGCTTCAAGTAGCATTGTGGGCCGCTTTCGTTCCGTATGTGCTCGCTTCGGTTCGGGCCATTGCCGCATCCCTTTCAGAACCCGCCGGGGCCGCCATCACTGGCGCCTGCGGCCTTGGTTCCCGAGTCAACGGCCGGCATCGATTTCAGATTGCCGCTCGTGGGGGATTTCTATCCCGCCGATGCCTCCTTGCGACGGCCCGGCCCTGAGTTTGCGGCCGGAGAGGGAATAAGATGAACGCGCGTTTTCATCACATCTTTCATCATTGTAACGCCCCCGCCGCGCCAAAAGTTCATCTCCGGGGCCTTCCCCCTGTGCCATAGACCGCTGCACCGACACACGCAAGCTAATTTTTAATTGTTTAACTCTAAATTTTTGCAGGGATTTTACCGATTTATGGAAAAAAATCATTAATTTTGCGGTTGACATAGCCAACAACATAGCCCCAAGGGCGCTGACAATGCCTCACGCCCACGGCTAAATCTAAGGTAACAATCTGCATAATAGCAATATACGCGCAATATATTCTCAAAACACAAACCCTATAAACAACACAAAACTATGACAAAAATTGGTATTAACGGTTTTGGCCGCATCGGACGTTTCGTGTTCCGCGCCTCTACCAAACGCAACGACATCGAAGTAGTTGCCATCAACGACCTTCTCCCCGTTGACTACATGGCTTACATGCTCAAATACGACACCATGCACGGCCAGTTCGACGGCGAAGTTAGCTACGACCTCGAGAAGAGCGAGCTCATCGTTAACGGCAAGCACATCCGCGTTACCGCATGCCGCGACCCGAAAGAAATCGGCTGGGGCAACGTTGGCGCTGAGTACGTTGTTGAGTCCACCGGTCTCTTCCTCACCAAGGAGAAGGCTCAGGGCCACATCGAGGCTGGTGCCAAGTACGTGGTTATGTCTGCTCCCTCCAAGGACGACACCCCCATGTTCGTTTGCGGCGTAAACGCCGAGTCTTACGTTAAGGGCACACAGTTCGTTTCTAACGCTTCTTGCACCACCAACTGCCTTGCTCCCATCGCCAAGGTCCTCAACGACAAGTTCGGCATCGTTACCGGCCTGATGACCACCGTTCACTCTACCACCGCTACTCAGAAGACCGTTGACGGTCCCTCTATGAAGGACTGGCGCGGCGGCCGTGCTGCTTCCGGCAACATCATCCCCTCGAGCACTGGCGCTGCCAAGGCTGTTGGCAAGGTGATCCCCGAGCTCAACGGCAAGCTCACCGGCATCTCGATGCGTGTCCCCACCCTCGACGTTTCTGTTGTTGACCTCACCGTCAACCTCGAGAAGGGCGCTACCAAGGAGGAAATCTGCGCTGCCATGAAGGAAGCTGCTGAAGGCGAGCTCAAGGGCGTTCTCGGCTACACCGAGGATTCTGTTGTTTCGTCCGACTTCCTCGGCGACACCCGCACCTCTATCTTCGACGCCAACGCCGGTGTTTACCTGACCCCCAACTTCGTGAAGGTGGTTTCTTGGTACGACAACGAAATCGGCTACTCTAACAAGGTTCTCGACCTGATCGCAACCATGGTTAAGATCAACAAGTAATCTTGGAGTAACACACACCAACCCACAGCAGAGGCTTGCCGCTCACAGCGGCAAGCCTCTGTTTCTTTTATATAAATACAGTCCGGGCGGCGGTCGGGAAATGAAACCCGAAAGTTTATACAGCCCTCAATCCCTGTCCGGATTGGTTGCCACACAGTAGCGGCAGCGTCTCCCGCGCCCCCTGAAAAACCGGCCGGGAAAGGCTGCCGCAAAAAAAATATCTTGTGCAAAGGTGGACGCGCCACCCTGCCGTCAGTAGGTCATCACAGGCTCAAGCTCCTTGGCCTGAGCTATCATCTTCTCAAGCTCCTTGACGCTGGGAACACGGTTAACCAGACCACGGAGATCGTTGATCTTAAGCAGGCGCTCCTCAAGGTTTTCGGGCACGCGGTGGCGCAGCTCCTTGACGGTGTCCACGCCGGCGGCTTCGAGCAGCTCGGCGAACTGGCCGGCCACACCCTTGATGCGGAACAGGTCGGCATGGTTGGTCCATTTCAGGATCAGGGCCTTACTTATGCCCGTTGTTTCTGCAAGCTCTTCGCGGCCTTTCGGGCAGGCACAGCGCTGCAGCAGGTCGTCGGTGGTTTTCACACCGGCAGCTTCCAACTTCTGGGCATACACTTCGCCTATGCCTTCTATTTCTATTATTCTGTACGACATACTTCTTGAATTTATTGAGGTTAAGGAAAGGAAAGAGGTTCGCGGCCCGGCCTCAGAGCGCCCGCTCCGGGGTCTGCCGTGCTGACAGGTGAACGCCTCCGGAGCGCTCAATGTTCACCAAATGGGGTTAAATGATGCTTACAGCCTCTTTGCATCGCCTCTCACGGCCCTCACGGGTCCGGGCGACAAGTTGGCTCACTGCTCGTCGGGATTCACGAAATAGAGGTTCTGGCGGGCTCGTGTCGTGGCCGTATAGAGCCAGCGGTAGAACTCCAGGCCCATGGCCTCTGGAGGAATGTAGCCCATGTCCACAAACACGTTCTGCCACTGGCCGCCCTGGGCCTTGTGGCAGGTAACGGCGTAGGCATACTTCACTCGCAGGGCGTTCCAGTAAGGATTGGTGCGCAGCTGGCGGTTGCGCATTTCGTAAGGGGTGTCTGGCGCGAACAGCTCCGGGTCCGACGTTATGGCCTGGTACAGCTTCTCCAGCTCCCCGGGGCCGAGTGCGGCATAGTCGTTGGCAAGGGTGTTGAGCATCACCTTTGCGTCGAAGCTCACATCCGGTCGGTCCACAAGCGTGAGGCGCACATCGGCGAATCGCATGCCGTAGCGGCTCTCAGTGCCGAAGACGCGGTCAACCACCGCCACATCGCCGTTGGCTATGAAGTCGAGTTCCTTCACGCCCTTGCTCCAGAAGTAATTGTTGTGCGCCACCAGTATCAGCTCGCCCTGTGCCAGCTCCTCCTCCAGGTAGAGCACCTGGGCGCGGATGCCGCGGTTGAAGTCGGCGGCACGGCGGTTGGAGCGCGTCACGATTACGGTCTGGTCCATGCCGTCGCGGCGATAGGCGGCGTCGATAATCTCAGGCAGGTCCTCCGAGGTAACCTTCCGCACATCGTCAAAACCGTCTGTGAACAGCTTGGGCAGAGGAGGCTCGGGCTGGCGCATGGCGCGTCGCATCCATGTGGCATTGGCCAGGATGCCCGACATGCCGCTCTGACGCGCTACGGCAGTCAGAGTGGCGCGGCTCACGGTCAGGCCCATCCGTCGCAGGGTCTCGGCGTCCATGGCCGGTGAGAACTGGGTTCCCACGGGTGGCAGCTGGGCGGTGTCGCCAAGGAAGATCAGCGAGCAGTTCTCGCCGGCGAACACATACTGCACCAGGTCCTCCAGCAGGCTGCCGCCCACCTCGTCGTTGTCGCCTATCATCGACGCCTCATCCACGATGAACACAGTGTTGCGGCTGTTGTTCTGCTGCAAGCCGGGGCGCTCGCCGTTCAGCGAGTGGCGATAGATGCGGCGGTGGATGGTGTAGGCCGGGAAGCCTGCGAATGAACCGAAAACTTTGGCCGCGCGACCTGTGGGGGCAAGGAGCACGGTGGATATGCCCACGCTGTGCAGGGCGCGCACCAGGGCGCCGGTCAGGCTGGTCTTGCCCGTGCCCGCATAGCCGTTGAGCAGGAAAACCCGGTCGGCCGAGCGTCCCAGACCGGCCTGGCGCGAGGGCGAGCAGAAGCGCGCCAGAGCCTCGATCACGGCCTGTTGCTGCTCGTTGGGGGTATAGCCGAGCCCGGCCACTACACGGTTCACAAATTCTTTCAGTGTCATGTGTGCGGTCGGGCTCGGTGTCTTTTGGTTAGGGATAAATTGTCTGCCTCGGAGCGGGGATGTGCTATTTGCGCACCGTCCATTCAAATCCGTCCTTGGTGTCCTTCACGTCAAAGCCTATCTCGGTGAGGCGGTTGCGGATCATGTCGCTCATGGTCCAGTCCTTGCGCTGTTTGGCGTCGCGGCGCAGGTCCAGCAGCAGGTCCACGGCGTCCTCGAAGGGCTTCATGGCGCTCTGGTCGGCACCGTCGGCTCCGAGCATGTCGGTCTTCACGCCCAGGATGTCCACCAGGAATGTCTGGAACAGTTCCTTGAGCGCGGCAATCTGCTCGGCCGAGGCAGTGAGCTTGCCGTCGTTCACCTGGTTCACCAGTCGGCAGGCCTCGAACAGGGCGGCTATCACCATCGGGGTGTTGAAG
>JAXJRL010000100.1:0-21254 GCA_036310635.1 Muribaculaceae bacterium
AATCACTAATCAAGTATGGTCTGGAAGAAATCGCAAACGTTCTTCTAAGACCGCTCTACAAGCCGAAATTCGATGTGTTCAAATTTTTGTCATGTACTTAAAGGTATTTTGAAACATTTTACACCCTTTCTCACTGGGGCCGCGCTTGTGCTTTCTGCCTTAGGAGCCCAGGCTTTCACACTCCCCCATGCTCAGAAGCCTGATCTTACAAAGCTCACGTACAAGAGTCAGAACCACCGTTCGGCTCTCGATTCGTTCCGTCAGAAACAGATCCGCAAGGCCAACGCCATTATGGAGGCCGGACGTCCGCAGCGTTTCGTCGACGCCCTCTACGACAACGGCGCCGTACAGAACCCCGAGCCCTCGGGCGAGTTCCAGCAGAACGACTTCTTCGGCGACATCGACGGTCCCGACGGCACCCTCTGGTACTTCTCCGGCAAACTGGAGCACGCCAAGTACGTCCACAATGAGTACTTCACCGAGTTCCTGCCCCAGTCGTTCACCATCGACATCTTCGACTCCAACATGAACCTGGTGGGTACCATCAAGGACCGCCTCGAGCTCAAGGAAGACGAGGCACGCGTGCGCCAGGTGGAGGTTCTGCCCGTGATCACCCGCAACTACTTCAACCAGGACGACAGCTACGAGGTAGCCGTGTCCGTACTGGTCAATCCGAAGCCCTGGGGCATACGCCCGTACACCTACATCTACCAGCTCAACGGCAAGACCGAGACCGTGGAGTATGACGCGGTCAAGGAGTTCTACGACAACGGCGACCCCCTGACCGAGCACCGCGTGGAGCAACACAATGTGGCTGTCAACGTGATCAACGGCATGATCTACGACGTGTGCAACGCATCGAGCGGCACCGAGGAGAACATAGTGATGTCCACCCTCAACGAGGGCAACGACTCAGGCATCTCCGAGGAGGAGGCCGGCGAGGCCAGCTACATGTACGGCGAGTACATCAACACCGAGGACAAGAGCCAGTTCACCGAGGAGCAGATCAAGAAGTTCGAGGAGTACGGCCAGAAGTTCTGGAAGTTCCAGCAGGGCAACTACTACACCCTGCAGGTATTCGCCAAGGCCGACGCCAAGGGCGAGCTGCAGAAGGTGCTCGACAAGAAGTACATCTACTACCAGTGGCAGGGCAACATGCAGGACGACGCAGCCGCCATCACCTTTGTGCACAACGGCAAGCCCGCCATCCTCTTCCCCCACTACGAGGAGATGTTCTACAACCCCTTCTATTCCAACCAGGAAGACATCAGCCAGCGCATCCCCAACAAGCTCATCGTTGACATCTACGAGCTCAACGACATCGCCAAGGGCTTCGAGCTGGTGCAGAGCACACCCATCGACGTGGTGAAGAGCACCGAGGACGGCGTGATCGCCTCTTACTACAGCATCGGCGCCTTCCGCTACCGCGAGGACATAGGCTACGGCGAGGACGGCAAGGCATCGTTCATCGTGACCCGCCGCGACTATCTGGCAGGCTCCGACAGCGAGAAGGCTTCCTACTTTGTCTATAATCCGGACGGCACACGCCGCGGTGTGCTCTTCGAGGGCGCCGACGCACACGCTCCCATGGCCGACATCGAGGGCTTCGCTCCCATGGAGCTCTTCATCAGCACCGACGCCGACGGCTACTGGTTCAACTTCATGGACCTCAGCACATACAAGGTGGAGCTCAAGCTCAACTACGGCCTCACCGATCCCGACGATCCCGACAGCGACCCCGACTACATGATGGCCAACGTGGACCGCACTCCCGTGGGCGACTCCTTCATGTATGTGGCCGAAATGCGCGCCCCGGACTATGACGACGTGAACGATGTTAACTTCATGCGCGCCGTATGGCTCACCCGCCAGGGCCAGGTGGACCACATGGACTACATCAACATGGGCAACAAGGTGCAGTACGCGCAGCTCTACCTGGACTCGCACGTTCTCCAGCCCAACTACTACCACCAGAGCCCCGAACAGGAGTACATGATGCTCATCAAGCGCGCCTACACCGACGGCAACCTCAACAAGACCCGCGAAGAGCTCCTCATCCAGCAGGTCAACACCGAGTCCAACCCCCTGGGCCAGCAGCTCATGCTCCTCGGTCCCGACGACAAGGCCGGTGTGCTCAGCGGCATCGTTCCCTACTACAACCCCGCTCGCCTGGCCGTGACCTACCAGGGCACCAACGACCAGAACATGGACTTCTACACCGTCCGCTACTACAATCTTCCGCTCAACAGCGCCGGCGTGGCCGACATCACCAATCCCGCTGACGCGCCCTTCACATTCGACGGCACCAACATAGCCCTCCCCGGCGAGAACATCGACGTGTTCAACCTGCAGGGCATCCGCGTGGCCGGCGGCCAGGGCAATGTTAGCCTCGACGGCATGGCCGGAGGCGTGTACATAGTCCGTGCCGCAGGTGCAGTGGCCAAAGTTGTGAAGAAATAATCTCCGCATCTCATTCCCCCGACAGCTGACCCGCCCGGAAACGGCGACGGGCCGGTTGCCGGGAGTTTCTAATCTTGCATCTTCAAAAACATTATAAACCAATTCGTTACAATTACAACACTTAACATCCAATGAAAAGATTATTTCTTTCACTGGTCACTGTGCTCATTGCGCTGACAGGCCTCACCGCCAAAGCCGCAGGATTCTCTTGCACCGTGACTTGGGACGTTCCCGGCTCTGTTGCCATCTATGAAGGCTCCATGCTCTCAGCATCTGCCGTCAAGGTTGACGTTCCCGCCGGAGCCACAAGCTTCACCCTGACCGAGGAAAAGAACTACCTCGTGGCGCCCACCACCGGCTACTTCATCTCCGCCGCGACCCTCGACGGCGTGGAGCAGAAGCTCGCCGTGGGCAGCTACTCCGACCCCACCAAGGTCTACAAGATCGAAGGCCAGTACAAGTCGGCCAACTACAACGAGAAGACCGTGGCCATCACCACCGGCCAGTACCAGATGTCAGACCTCAACATCGAGGTGGCAAACGGTGCAAGCAAAATCAACGCCTACGTGATGGACGCCTCCGGCAACACCACCCAGACCCTGGCTCTCCAGGACGGCAAGCAGACCGTGAAAATCAGCCAGTTCGACACCAAGCTCCAGCTGCAGTACAACCAGTTCCCCAAGCAGGCCCTCTACAAGGTGACCGTCAACGGCACTGAAATCACCAGCTCGCAGAGCAACTACTGGAAATACAACGTGCCTGTGGAAGCCAACGCCAACGTATACATCGCACTTGACGAGGTCGCTGTCGACAACTCCTGCACAGTGGCCCTCGCTTTCACCAGCGAAACCGCAAAGCAGGCCCTCAACAGCGTGTTCAACCGCACCCAGTCCAAGACCAACTGGGCCGAGGATCTCGCCAAGAACGACTACAAGCTCAAAATCGACAAGGGCGACCGCATCGTCCTCAACTTCAAGGAGGACTACAACGTGACCGTGACATCGAACGGCGAGGACATCGAAGTGCTCGGCGGTTCGGGCTACCAGTCCACCGACCCCATCACCGTCAGCGGCGACCAGACCTTCACCATCGCCGCAACCGAGGTGCAGTACGAGGACCTCTCGGCCGAAGTATTCACCAACAACATCGACGTGCTCAAGTTCACCGCCTCCTATGACGGCGAACAGCTCAAAGTGACCGACCTCGGCGAGGCTCCCGCCGGCACCGCATACGGCCGCCTCACCACCGACATCGCCACCAACAAGTACCGCATCGACGGTATCTCCGGCAAGACCAAGCGCTTCTTCTTCAACATCACCGACCCCCAGCACTACTGGATACAGCGCGCCCGCCTCGGCAATTACGAGGGCAACGACATTCAAGAGAGCTACCTGGCCGGAAGCAGCAGCGCCGCCGTTGAGCAGACTCCTCTCATGCTCCAGGTCAACAAGATTGACTACACCAGCAAGGCCGCCGTGTTCTTCGAGACCACTCCCGCCGCCTCGGCCCGCCTCGTCTGCAAGACCGACGCACAGTCCGGCTCCGATGACGCTCCCTTCCAGGGCCAGACCGAAACACTGGCAGCAGGCTGGAGCCAGATCACTTTCGACCCCGTTTACAACGCTGCCTTCGAGGTGCGCTTCATGTCGAGCGACGACTCCACCACTGACTACAAGTACTTCGTTTACGTTGACGGCAAGGCTATGACCGCCAGCGAGAACAGCGAAAACGTGTTCCCCCTCACCGGCGTAACCGACGGCTCTGTCATCAAGGTCTACTACGCCACCAAGGCTCCCGCCTCACACACCCTGAACTTCATCACACTGGGCGCTCCCAAGGCCACCCTCACCTACGACGAAATCAAGTCCGTTTCTGACTTCTCGGCCTCAATCAAGGGCCTCGGCGAGACTGTCTACACATTCGCTCCCGAAAACGGAACCACCGTTTATGTGAACGACAAGCCTCTGGCCGCCCCCTACCAGCTCACCGCCACCGCAGGCACCTACAATGTGACCCTGGCATCGTCCGACGCCCAGGACCTCGAGACATTCACCTTCAACCTGAAGCCCGCTTCAGGCACCACCATGAAGCAGCTCTCCTCAATCGAGATGCTCGTTCCCATGAATGAAGAGATGGGCACAGGCGCTGTCAGCATCGGCATAGCCGACAACGCTGCAGAGTGGCTCACCCTCTCCAACGGCACCGACAACGTGAAGATTGAGTCAGTCGAAGCCGGCACTCTCAACGAGATGGAGATGGCCGTTAGCCTCAAGATCTACCTGGCCGAGCCTCTGAGCGCCGCCGGCACCTACACCCTGACCCTGCCCAAGGGCCTCCTGTTCTACACCTATGCCGACAGCGAGTGGCTCTACTGGCGCAAGCCCACCTCTGCCGTGAGCGCCGAAACCACCGCCACTTACGTCATCGACCCCAACTACCAGTACAAGTGGGCGTTCTCGCCCGAAAACGGCTCTGAGAACGAGCTCCCCACCGAGGAAATCACCTACATTGAGATGAGCCTGCCCGATGCTGCAAGCCTCAGCGACGAAATCTTCACCGAGGACGCCGGCATCTGGGTTACCTACAATGATGAAAAGGTTGCCGCTGTCGAGGATCCCTTCGAGCAGGCCGGCTACACCATCGTTCCCTCCTACGGCAAGCCCACCCTGCGCATGGCTGTCAGCAAGGCCGTCTTCGCCAAGCCCGGCAAGCTCCACATCATCGCCGGCGAAGGCATCTTCACCGTTGACGGCAACAGCGCATCGCCCGAGTTCGACTACACCGCCTCCTTCGGCCAGAAGACCTACTCCTACGAGTTCTCGCCCGCTTCCGGTTCTACGGTTCAGGAGCTGAAGACCGTGAAGCTCACCTTCCCCGAGGCCAAGACCGTGGCCCTCAACGAGGACGAGCGCTACTTCATCTTCCAGAGCATTTCCGGCGGCCAGTGGGGCCAGCAGGACCAGGTGCAGGTTAGCATCGAAGGCAATGTTGCCACCCTCACCCTCTATCCCGAAGGCACCAAGATCACTCCCCGCGCTTATGCCCTCCGCATCGGCGCCGGCACATTCACCATCGACGGCGACCAGGCTTCGCCCGAAATCTACGCCACCTGGGAAGTGGAGCGCACCACTCAGGTCGACATGACCTGGAAGCCCACTCCCGACCTCAAGGACGAGGCCGGCAACGGCATCTATGTCAACAACGGCTCGGGCATGTTCGTCGGCTTCTTCTTCAGCGAGGACGAGACCATCACCGCTCTCAACACTTCAGTCATCACCGTTACCTTCAACGGCGAGAAGCTGGGCAAGCTCAACTGGAACGACCTGTCCAAGATGGGCTACGAAATTGCAGGCGGCGGCTCTGACTATCCCAACGTGCTCATGGTCAACGCTTCCGGCGGCGCTCTGATGGAGACTGCCACCACCGGTGCTCTGACCGTCACCGTTCCCGCCGGCGCTGTTAGCATCTCCGGCCAGCCCACCACCGAGGAAATCTCCTACACCTGGAACCTGGTGCAGCCCAAGACCTACACCATGGTTGTGACCCCGGCCGACCGCTCGATTGTCCGCTCGCTCAAGGAGTTCACCGTCGAGTTCCCCGACGCCAAGACCGCTGAGCTCTTCACCCAGGGCTTCGTCAACTTCAAGAAAGGCTACATGGTTGTCGGCGGCTTCGCCTCAATCGAGGCTGTGGCCGGTGCCGAACATCCCACCTTCACCATCACCTATCCCAACGAAGTGACCGAGGCCGGCGAATACACCCTCTACTTCAACCAGGGCGCATTCACCCTCGACGGCTCGCAGGAGTCTCCCGAGACCACCTTCACCTACACTGTCGATCCCAACGCCAGCGGCGTTTCCGACATCCTGGCCGGTGAAGACGGCAAGGTGACCGTGGCCACCCTCGGCGGCGTGCTCATGCTCAAGGACGCCGAAGCTTCTGACCTCAACCTCCTCCCCGCAGGCATCTACATTGTCAACGGCAAGAAAGTTGCCATTCGCAAATAAATGCCTGTAACTGAACCAAATAAACTCTAAATACAAGTAGGGGCACATCCAGGTGCCCCTACTTGCTTGTCTAATCCTCTCATCCATATATAATTAAAGAAATGAACAAACACTACCTGATTGGCACCTTCGCTCTGCTTCTGGCAGCCGCTCCCGCCTGGGCCAAAACCCTGACACCCGAGCAGGCCCTGCAGCGCGCCCAGGCATCGCACATCAAGGCCGCCATGCCCAAGGCCGGCACCGCCGAGCCCCGACTGGTGCACACAGCCCGCACCGAAGCCGGCGACGCTGCCGTCTACGTATTCGCCCAGGACGCGCAGAAGGGCTACATGGTGCTCGGCGCCGACGACATCGCCTACCCCGTCCTCGGCTACAGCCAGACCGGCGCCGTAGACCCCGACAACATGCCCGAACAGCTCAAGTGGTGGCTCCAGGAGTACAGCCGCCAGATTGAGTTTGCTGCCGCCAACGGCGTAACCGCCGCCTCCTTCGCCCCCGAGCGCGTGGAAGGCCGCCACGCAATCGAGCCCATGCTCAAGAGCCACTGGGACCAGGGCGACCCCTACAACCGCCTCTGCCCCGTGCTCAACGGCGAGCGCACCTACACCGGCTGCGTGGCCACCGCCATGTCGCAGATCATGTACTACTGGAAATACCCCGCAGTGGGCCGCGACAAAATCAGCTACAACGACGAGGAGGGCTGCATGAAGCGCCTCTCCTGGGACTTTGCCGCACACCCCCTGGAGTGGGACAAGAAGCTCCCCGACTACAAGGAGGGCCAGTTCACCGACGAACAGGCCAACGCCGTGGCCGTGCTGATGAAAGGCGCCGGCGCGGCCGTGAAGATGAGCTACGCCGCCGATGCTTCGGGCGCCCTGTCCATGTACACCCCCCGCGGCTTCGTTAAGTACTTCAATTACGACCCCAACCTGGAGTATGTGCTCCGCAGCACTGTCTCCAACTCCGAGTGGGACCAGAAAATCTACGACAACCTCGTCAACGTGGGTCCTGTGCTCTATGGCGGCGGCTCCATGGTGGGCGGCGGTCACTCCTTCGTGCTCGACGGCTATGACGGCCAGGGCTACTACCACTTCAACTGGGGCTGGAGCGAGATGAGCGACGGCTACTATGCACTCAACGCCCTCAACCCCTCGGCACTCGGTGCCGGAGGCGGCACAGGCGGCGGCTACAACTTCACCCAGGACGGTGTGTTCGGCATCCAGCCTCCCACAGGCGCTCCCGCCAAGGAACAGCCCCAGAACATATTCCAGATGGGTTCTCTGTACGGCGAGGTGGCAGACGGCAAGCTCTCGCTCGACCTCGTTGACGACGGCCAGGCCATGTGGGTGAACTACACCCCGGAGACCGTCAAGGTTCGCTTCGGCGCCATCGTCGAGAAGGAAGGCCCCGAAAAGGCCGAACCCCGCTACGTGGAGCTCGGCGCCACAGCCTACTCGCTCAAGCCCGGTTACGGCGCAAGCACCGACCTGCTCAAGCCTGTCATCAATCTGGACAGCCTCCAGCTGGCCGACGGTTCCTACAAGGTGACCATGGCAACCAAGCTCAACGAGGCGGCCGACGCCAAGTGGGTGCCCGTCAACCACAACTACGGCTTCTACAACTATGTGATGGTAAAGAAGGACGCCCAGGGATTCAGCGTGGCCGAGAACCAGTCGCCCATCTACGAGGTGGACAGCGTTGAGATTGTCGGCGGCCTGTACTACGGCTGTCTCATGAAGATGCGCTTCACCATCACCAACCCCACCGACCACGAGATCACCGGCGGCGTGGCCCCGCTCTTCTACATCCCCATGCAGAACGGCGTGGCCCTCGGCTATATGGGCGAAAGCATGATGGTGACGCTCAATCCGCGCGAAACCGTCACCAAGGAGCTCACCACCGAGCTGTTCGCCATGAGCCAGCAGGCCGGTGCCGTCTACAGCGACACCCAGCTCTATATGACCCTCTTCGACGAGTCGTCATACTGCATCCTTGCCGAGAAGTTCATGGACATCGTGACCATGCACCCCAACCCCGGCCAGCCCGTGGTCAAGGTGAACCCCGGCATCTCGATCGAGGGCGGCCTCAAGACCGCCTATATGGACGAGAACACCGGCAAGCTGGTGCCCTACATCCAGGTCAATGATCCCTCGAACATCCATGTCACCGCCGGACTGGAGCTGCAGAAGGGCCTGGTGGCCTACCCCGCCTTTGCCTGCATCACTTCGGCACCCGACGCCAACGGCAACATGAGCATCATCGACTACAAGGGCAGCAACTGCCTGATGTCCACCCCCGGCGACAAGTTCAACCTCGATGTAACCTTTGACTTCAGCGAAGCCGTGCCCGAGACAAACTACAATGTGCTCCTGGCATTCGGCGTGGGTTCGAGCCTAAGCCTCGTGAGCGAGGACAAGGGCGCCATGCTCACCTTCCGCGTCAAGAAGTCGGCAGGCGTCGAGGACCTCGGCACCGACTCCTACGCCCTCAGCTTCGACGGACGCACAGTCAGCGCCCAGGGCCAGGACATCAGTGTCTACAACCTGCAGGGCATCCTCGTGGCCAAGGGAACAGGCTCCGTGGACCTTTCCACTGCCGCTCCCGGCCTCTATGTGGCCCGCACAGCCACTGAAACACTGAAACTCACAGTGAAGTAATCACTCCCCTATCAGGGGCACTTTTTTATGTTGGCTTTAAAGCTTATTTCTTCGACTTGGGCTCCTTGGTGGGCAGGGGAGTAACGCCGGCCAGTTCGGGATCGATCATGATGCGGCCGCAGTATTCGCATACTATCACCTTCTTGTGCATCTTGATTTCGGCCTGCTTCTGGGGCGGGATACGGTTGAAGCAGCCACCGCAAGCGTTGCGCTCCACATACACGATGCCGAGGCCGTTGCGGGCGTTTTTGCGGATACGCTTGAATGCGTTGAGGGTGCGCTCGTCGATCTTGGGCTCGATGGCCTTGGCCTGGTCGCGGAGGCTGTCCTCCTGCTCGCGAGTCTCGCTCACGATTTCTGACAGCTCCTGCTTCTTCTCGGTCAGAGTGTGCTGGCGGTCGGCCAGGGTCTCGCGGGTGTTGGCAATATCGCTGTTCTTGTTCTCGATGGCGCGGGTGTACTCGCCGATGCGCTTCTGGCTGAGCTCAATCTCCAGGTTCTGGAACTCGACTTCCTTGGTCAGCAGGTCGAACTCGCGGTTGTTGCGCACGTTGTCGAGTTGCTCTTTGTACTTGCTGATGAGAGCCTGGGCATTGGCGATTTTCTCCTTCTCGGCGCGCAGGCTCTTGCGGGCCTCGTCTATTTCCTTGCCGTAGTTGTCGATGCGGGTGTTCAGGCCTTCAATCTCGTCCTCGAGGTCCTTGACTTCCAGGGGGAGCTCGCCGCGGATCTGCTTGATGCGGTCTATCTCACTCAGGATTTTCTGAAGCTCGTAGAGCGATTTGAGGCGCTGCTCAACGGATGCCATCTGCTCCGTCTTGTTTTCGTTTGCCATTTTTATATGTTTCTTGAGTTAATATTTTCAGTTTGAATACCTGCGGGATATTACAGGTAGCTCACCGGCGAGTCGGCAGTGCCCGAAATGTGCACGGGCAGGTCGGCGCCGAGGCCGGAAATTATGTTGGCGAATATCTCCTTGGTGCACTGTTCGGTCTCGAAGTGCCCCAGGTCAATCAGCAGGATGCGGTCGGCATAGTCAACGAAGTCATGGTAGCGCAGGTCGGCGCTGATGTACGCCTGTGCTCCGCGGCCAATTGCCTGCTCGATGAACGAACCACCGGCGCCGCCGCACAGAGCCACACGGCTCAGCTTGGCATCGGCCGGAAACGGCGCATCGGGGTTGGAGCACCGTGCCACGGGGGCGTTGAAGGCCGTCTTGGCCTTGGCTATCAGCTCGCGGGCGGTCAGACGGTCGTCGAGCACGCCGTACACGCCGCTGCCCACGCAGGCATCGTCGTTGGCCACGCGTAGCAGTTCGTATGCCGGGCACTCATAGGGATGCACCTCGAGCATGGTGCTGACCACTTTCGCCACTTTCCATGTGGGCACAGCCACTTCCATGCGCACCTCCACTTCCTCGTGCAGCTCGCCGATGGCGCCCACATGGGGATTGGCGCCCTCCAGGGCCTGGAAGGTGCCGGTGCCGTCGGTGTTGAACGAGCAGCAGTCGTAATGGCCGCCGATGCTTCCGGCGCCGGCGTCGAACATGGCCATGCGCACGCTCTCGGCGTCGGACTCGGGCACATACACCACCAGCTTCATCCACTGGGCGGCACTGGGAGACAGGGGACCGAGCACGCGCAGGCCCAGTTTGGCGGCCATGGCGTGCGACACACCGCCTGGAGCGTTGTCAAGCGCCGTGTGCGAGCTGTACACGCTTATGCCGTCGGCCACCGCGTTCATCACGGCCACCTCCACGGGAGTGGAGCCGGTCAGGCGCTTGAGGCCCTTGAAGATGAGCGGATGGTGGCTGACCACCAGGTTGCAGCCCAGGGCCTTGGCCTCGGCAATCACCGCCGGGGTGGCGTCGACGGTTATCAGCACGCCCGTGCACTCCATGGCGGCATTGCCCACCTGGAGACCGGAGTTGTCCCAGTCCTCCTGATAGGTGCGTGGCGCCACGCGCTCAATGGCTGCTATGATGTCGGCTATTCGCATTCTGTCAGTGTTTCGTCGTTAAGCTTTGTCGGCGGGAATCTCCACCTCCAGGCACAGCTCGTCGAGCTGCTTCTGGTCAAGGGGTGCGGGTGCGTCGAGCATCACGTCGCGGCCGGCATTGTTCTTGGGGAAGGCTATGCAGTCGCGGATGGAGTCGAGACCGGCGAAGAGCGAAACCCAGCGGTCCAGACCGTAGGCCAGACCTCCGTGAGGGGGTGCTCCGTACTTGAAGGCGTTCATCAGGAATCCGAACTGCTCCATGGCCTTTTCGGGGGTGAAGCCCAGAATTTCAAACATCTTGGCCTGGAGTTTGGAGTCGTGGATACGGATCGAGCCGCCGCCCACTTCCACACCGTTGATCACCATGTCGTAGGCATCGGCGCGAACGGCAGCGGCATCGGTGTCGAGAAGGGGTATGTCCTCGTCCTTGGGATGGGTGAAGGGATGGTGCATGGCCATGAGGCGGTTCTCCTCGTCGCTCCACTCGAACATGGGGAAGTCCACCACCCAGAGGCAGGCGAACTTGTTCTTGTCGCGGAGGCCAAGCTGACGGCCCATCTCCAGGCGCAGCTCGCAGAGCTGCTTGCGGCTCTTCATGGCGTCGTCGCCGCTCATGATCAGAATCAGGTCCCCGGGTTCGGCGTCCATGGCCTTCTTCAGCTCCTGCAGGGCAGCCTGGTCGTAGAACTTGTCCACGCTCGACTTCACGGTGCCGTCCTCGTTGACGCGGGCGTAAACCAGGCCCTTGGCGCCGATCTGGGGTTTCTTGACGAACTCGGTCAGAGCGTCGAGCTGCTTGCGGGTGTAGTGTGCTGCGCCCTTGGCGTTGATGCCGCCGATGTATGCAGCGTTGTCAAACACACCGAAGCCGTGGCCTTTCATCACGTCCATCAGCTCCACGAAGCGCATGCCGAAACGCATGTCGGGCTTGTCGGAGCCGTAGTACTTCATGGCGTCGGCCCAGGTCATGCGCAGGAAGGGCTCGTTGAGCTCCACGCCGCGGATGGTCTTGAACAGGTGCTTGGCCATGCCTTCGAACAGGTTGATGATGTCATCCTGCTCCACGAAGCTCATCTCGCAGTCGATCTGGGTGAACTCGGGCTGGCGGTCGGCACGCAGGTCCTCGTCGCGGAAGCACTTCACAATCTGGAAGTAGCGGTCCATGCCTGACACCATCAGCAGCTGCTTCAGGGTCTGGGGCGACTGGGGAAGGGCGTAGAACTGGCCGGGGTTCATGCGCGAGGGCACCACGAAGTCGCGGGCGCCTTCGGGAGTGGAGCCCACCAGCATGGGGGTCTCTATCTCCAGGAATCCCTTGGAGTCCAGATAGCGGCGCACCTCCATGGTCATCTTGTGGCGGAGCTCAAGGTTGCGGCGCACGGGTGTGCGGCGCAGGTCCAGATAGCGGTAGCGCATGCGCAGATCGTCGCCGCCGTCCGACACATCCTCGATGGTGAAGGGCGGAACCTCCGATGCATTGAGCACGTTCAGCGAGTCGGCCAGAATCTCAATGTCGCCCGTGGGGTTCTTGGGGTTCTTGCTGGCACGCTCTGCCACCTGGCCGGTGACCTGGATCACGTATTCGCGGCCCAGGTGGTTGGCCTGCTCGTTGAGCTCGGCGTTGTGCTCGTCGTTGAATACTATCTGGGTGATTCCGTAGCGGTCACGCAGGTCCACAAAGGTCATGCCGCCCATTTTGCGGACGCGCTGCACCCAGCCTGCCAGTGTGACTTTTTTGCCGGAATCTTCTATGCGGAGTTCTCCGCAAGTATTTGTCCTGAACATAATATGTTATATATCAGTTGATTATAATCGTCATAAATTGACATGGACATTGGAATCCATAATAACGCACAAAATTACACATTTTTCGCCAATTATCCAACTCCGCAGCGCCGCCGGCGGCGCACAAAACAGCACAAAACAGCCGCACCGGCTCCATGCTGGAACCGATGCGGCAATTTCGTTTCTTTCTATGTCAGGATTCAGAAGCTGCGGCGGGTGAGGCGCAGTATGGTCAGGATGTTCACTCCGGTCACCGCCGCCATGATGCCCACGGCCCAGAGCACGGCCGGGAGCGCGCTCCCGGTGCCGGCGCCGAGCTGGCGCATCTGTGGCTGCCACCAAGCCGCCGCGGCAAACATGGCCGCAAGGGCCAGCACCAGCACCACGCCGTTCACCACCGCCACAAGCAGGCAGTAGGGACGGCTCACCTGCCGCGGACTGTAACCCAGCTGCATCAGGCGGTGAAGCTTCTCGCGGTTCTTTTGCAACAGCAGGAATATGCTCAGCATCAGTATGAACAGCGCCAGAGCCGATATCACTATGCCCACAGCCACCACCACGCTGGTGACCAGAGTCAGGAAGTAGCTGGTCTTGGCGCTCGACGCCTTGTCGCCGGCCACCTCGTAGTGGCGCTGCTCCATGAAGATGTCGATGGCGGGGTCGCCGGGCTTGCTGACTTCTATGATGAGGCGCGAAGGCTCGGGCTGCTCGCCGGCCGAGAAGCGGCCGTTGGCCCAGTCCATGAATGTTTCGGGCACAGCGATGGTGTTTAGCCTGGACGAGAAGCCCACTATGCGCGCCGGCACTGCCGCTTCCTGGCCGTTGCCGCTCAGGGTCAGCATCAGGGGCACATTGCCTATGAGGCCCTCGCTCAGCTGCGGAAGGCCGTGGCCGGCGGCGAACCCGAAATTGTAAAGCGCCAGGTAGTCCTTCGAGATTATCACCGGCACGCGCGCGTCGCCGGGTTGCCACTGCCAGTCGCCCCTCTTCACGTCGAGAAATTCGTCGGGTATCGACTCCAGGAACAGGAAGGTGCTCATGCCCTGGCCGCCGAAGTCTACGGAGGCGCCCACGTTGAAATTGGCCGATGTGAACTTGCCCACGCGGCGTGCCCAGGGCTGGCGCTCGATGGCGCGCAACTCGTCCTGGTCAAAGCCCGGTTTCGCTGCCATGCCGATGGTGGTCAGGGTGCTTACCGGCTTGGAGATGATCATGTAGTCCTTGGATATGAAGGAATCGGGGGTGGAGTAAACGGTGCTGATGTCGGTGTAGAACCGGATGGCGCACACCACAATGGCGAGGCCCACGAAGCTCGCCAGCGCATAGCCGGCCAGCTGCCATACGGATATGTTCTTACGCAGCAGTCTCCAGACAAGGTTTTTCATAGGCGCACGGTTTTAAATTGTTCCAGGGCAAGCGGATTGCCAACCGATGTCACTATCACTCCGGCGCCCTCGGCCTTGGCCACGTTCGTCACCAGGCGCGCGGCGGCGGCATTGTTGCGTTCGTCCAGGTGGCTTACCGGCTCGTCGAGGATTATGAAGTCAAACGGCTGGCACAGAGCCCTCACCAGGGCCACGCGCTGCTGCTGTCCAACCGAGAGCAGGCCGGCGCGGGTGTAGGCGCGGTTGTCCACTTCGAGGGCCGCCAGCATATCGGCTATCTCCACCTCGGTGTAGCGGTCGGTCAGACGGTTCTTGATGAGAATGTTCTCCATCGATGTCAGCTCGGGGAACAGGCCCATGTCCTGCGGGAGCATGGCCAGGTGGCGGCGGCGCACGTCGCACCAGCGGGCGGTGTTGTAGGCGGCGGTGTCCTCGCCGTTGAAGCGGATGGTGCCGTTGTAGTCATGGCGGCTGCCGTACATGAACGCACACAGCGAAGTCTTGCCCGTGCCGCTTCCGGCCTCGATTATGTAGCTGTCCCCGCGCCGCAGCACGCACTCGGTGAGCCACACCTCGGAGCGGGCTATGCGCGGGTCGGCCTCCTCACCCACAAAAACACGGGGGAGGGCCTGCGTTATGGTTATGGTGTCAATCCTTTCCATCTGGTTCTTGCTCACTTTCCGATCATGGCGGCAATAGCCTCCACGAAGCCCTTGTCGGTGTCGGTCACCTCGGCCTCGAGGCGGAATTTGCCGCCCTCGGCATATGCATTGACTTTCAGCCCGAAGCCCGTGCCCAGAGTTTTCATTATCTCGCTGTCCTTGGGCTCGTTCACGCCGAAAGCCATGGCGTGGCCCTTGACCAGTTCGGCGGCGAAGGGTGCGGGGCCGTCGGCCTTGGGCTGATTGGTGATGGCGAGCACGTCGCCCTCCACGCGGCAGGTTATGCGCGCCACGGCGTCGATGTAGTAGTTGTCGGCCCAGTAGTCGTCAACTGCGGGATTGCGCTTGGTGCCGTACACAAACTCGATTGTTGCGCTCTCGTCGCTGCTCTCACTGACATGGCCAAGGATGGAGCACACGTCGCGGAGCGCGGCCTTGGCGCATCCGGGCTTGCACTGAAACAGCACGGTGAATGCCACATTGTCGGGCGAGGGTGTGGACAGGGCTTCGGCCAGTGCAGCCTTCGACAGGCTGAAGCCGAGCATCACCTGGCCGGTGAAATTGTCGGTCATGGTGCGGGTGCTCTCGTCCAGTCGTCCGCCGGTCATCAGCAGGGTCTTGAAGTTGCCCAGGGCGGCCATCTCGCAGGTGCCAGCAGGGAGCAGCCGGAGCATGGCGGGGTCGATTGGCGCTCCCCATTCCAGAGGCAGCGCTGTGCCGTCGGCGTTCTTGAGCAGCTCGGTTCCGAGGGTGGCCTTGCCGCCGTCCACGTCGAGGCGCACGGCCATCGTGGCGTCGGTGAATTTGTCCTTGTCGCCCATAAGGTCCATGGCTTTGGCCATGAGGCCGGTGTCTTTGAGCTTGGCCATGCTCATCAGGGCCGCGAGCATGTCGCCGTGCTCCAGCTCTCGGTGCTGCCAATCGGCGGCGGGATGGCTCTTGGCGCGCTCGCGGGCGGCCTCCACGGTCTGCACGGCGGTTCTGGCGTCAACGGCGGTGGTGCCCTTCAGCACCACGAATGCCAGGCCGTCGCGGGCCACCACGGCGCCGCTGCCGTCAGGGGTGGCGGTGGCATAGCCGCTCTCGCTGCCGGCGGTCCAGCCCTCGTTGTCGGCCAGGTGGCGCGCAAAATCGTCGGCATCGGTCACCGACCACACCACCAGGCTCACCTCCGCGCCGTCGGTCCATGTGGTGCCCACGGCGTTGTTCCATTTCATGAAGGGATTGCGGGCAAACACGTCCATGCGGCGCTTCAGATAGTCGGGCATGGCGCCCATCAGGGAGTTGGCATAGTCGGAATAGCGCACGGTGCCGTCGTCGGCCACGGTGGTGCCGGTAGCGGCGAACAGGCGCTCGAAATCAATGGTCCAGGCCATGTCGGCATCGGCCGAAACATAGTCCGCAACCTTCTGCTCGACGCTGTCTCCGCTCTTGCTGCATGCCACTGCCAAAACGCTGACTGTCAGCACGGCCAACAGCCGGCCGAGGTATGTGTGTATCTTTCTCATTCTCTGAATTTGAGGGGTTGTCTTTGCAAAGTTACAATATTTATGCTAACTTTGTGTGTTACAAACGTAAATTAACCTTTCAACTACCATCCCATGGACAAGGAACTTACCGTGTCTCAGCGCATTGCCAATATGGCAGTGTCGGCCACTCTGGCCATGTCGCAGAAGAGCGCCGAGCTTAAGGCTCAGGGCGTTGACGTTATCAACCTCTCTGTTGGCGAGCCCGATTTCAACACTCCCGACCACATCAAGGAGGCCGCCAAGCGCGCCATTGACGACAACTTCTCCTTCTATTCGCCCGTGCCCGGCTACATGTCGCTCCGCAAGGCCATCGCCGACAAGCTCTCGCGCGAGAACGGCCTGAGTTTCGAGCCCTCCCAGATCGTGGTGGGCAACGGCGCCAAGCAGGCTCTGTGCAACGTGATTCTCAGCGCCGTGAACCCCGGCGACGAGGTGATCATTCCCGTTCCGGCATGGGTATCGTACATGGAGATGGTCAAACTGGCCGAAGGCAAGGTGGTGACCGTGCCCGCCGGCATCGAAAGCGACTTCAAGGTTACACCCGAACAGCTCAGCGCCGCCATCACCCCCAAAACCAAGATGGTGCTGTTCTGCTCACCCTCCAACCCCACCGGCAGCGTATACTCGCGTGCCGAGCTCCAGGGCATAGTCAACGTACTGGCCGAGCACCCCGACATCCTGGTGGTGGCCGACGAGATCTACGAGCACATCATTTTTACCGGCGAGTTCACATCGCTCGGATCGTTCCCCGAAATTGCCGACCGCACGGTGATCATCAACGGCGTGTCCAAAGCTTACGCCATGACCGGCTGGCGCATAGGCTACTGCGCAGCTCCCGCATGGCTGGCCAAGGGCGTCACCAAGCTCCAGGGCCAGTACACCTCCGGCCCCTCGTCCATAGCGCAGAAGGCCGCCGAAGCCGCCTACACCGGCTCGCAGGCCTGCGTCGAGGAGATGCGCCAGGCTTTCCAGCGCCGACGCGACCTGGTGGTTGACCTCGCCTCGAAGATTCCCGGTCTGAAGGTGAACCGCCCCGACGGCGCCTTCTATCTCTTCCCCGAAGTGTCAGCCTTCATCGGCAAGAAGGACGCCGAGGGCAACGTGATCGCCTCCTCGGGCGACCTGGCGCTCTACCTGCTCCGCGAGGCCCACGTGGCAACCGTTGACGGCGCCGCATTCAGCGCCCCGGGCTACATCCGTCTCAGCTACGCCACCTCCGACGCCAACATCACCGAAGCTCTCAGCCGAATGGGCGCCGCTCTGGCCAAGCTCAAATAACCCGAAAACCAATCACAATATTCCCAATACAACCAAACCGAACATACCCATATGGATTTCATAAAAGAACTTGAATGGCGTGGAATGGTCCACTCCATGATGCCCGGCGTGGACGAACAGCTGGCCAAAGGAATGACCACGGCCTATCTGGGCATCGACCCCACCGCCGACTCGCTCCACATCGGACACCTGGTGGGCGTGATGATGCTCAAGCACCTGCAGCGCGCCGGCCACCGTCCCATCGCCCTCGTTGGCGGCGCCACCGGCATGATCGGCGACCCCTCGATGAAGAGCCAGGAGCGCAAACTCATCGACGAGGACACCCTGCGCCACAACCAGGAGGCTATCAAAGCCCAGCTCAGCAAGTTCCTCGACTTTGACAGCGACGCACCCAACGCAGCCGTCATGGTCAACAACTACGACTGGATGAAGAACTTCTCATTCCTGGAGTTCATCCGCGACATCGGCAAGCACATCACCGTCAACTACATGATGGCCAAGGACTCTGTGAAGAAGCGTCTGTCCGGCGAGAGCCGCGAGGGCATGTCGTTCACCGAGTTCTCGTACCAGCTCCTCCAGGGATATGACTTCCTGCACCTCTACAAGGACCTGGACTGCCGCATCCAGCTCGGCGGCTCCGACCAGTGGGGCAACATGACCACCGGCACAGAGCTCATTCGCCGCATCCTCGGCGCCGAGGACGCCTTCGCCATCACCTGCCCGCTCATCACCAAGGCCGACGGCGGCAAGTTCGGCAAGACCGAAAGCGGCAACGTATGGCTCGACCCCAAGCGCACATCGCCTTACAAGTTCTACCAGTTCTGGCTCAACGTCAGCGACGACGACGCCGCCAAGTACATCAAGATCTTCACCACCCTGCCCAAGGAGGAAATCGACGAACTGGTGGCCCAGCAGGCCCAGGATCCCGGCGCACGCCCCCTGCAGAAGCGCCTGGCCAAGGAAATCACCACCATGGTCCACTCTGCCGCCGACTACGAGGCCGCAGTCGAGGCTTCGCAGATTCTGTTCTCGAACAAGGCTTCCGAAACCCTCCACAATATCGACGAGGACACGCTGCTTGCTGTATTCGAGGGTGTGCCCCAGTTCGAAGTGCCCCGCAAGGCCTTCGAGGACGGCACCAAGCTGGCCGACCTGCTCGTGGAAGTGGCTCCGGTGTTCCCCTCAAAGGGCGAGCTCCGCAAGCTGGCCCAACAGGGCGGCCTGAGCATCAACAAGGAGAAGGTGGCCGACGCCTACGCTCCCGTCGATCCCTCCATGCTTCTCAACGACAAGTACCTGCTGGTGCAGAAGGGCAAGAAAAACTACTTCCTGCTCCGCGCCATCTAAGCAATTAAACATCAGGCTGTAAACCACAGCCACACAATCATAAGGGTCCTCCGGCTGCCATAGGTGCAGCCGGAGGGCCCTTATGATTTTACTTAACTATCGTTAAAGCGTCGCCATGTTACAAAACCGTTACAGCCCTGGGTTGTTATCATTAGACAAACGATACCCAACTCAAGTTCCTCATCAAGCTTACGGATGGATGAAATGAAACGATAAGATAATTATTAGACAAAAACACATCTGAGATGCGGAACATACGAGACAGCGCTTCAACTATTTACACTTAATTCACTCACCTCCCTCACAACCCCCTTTGTCGCTATGAAAGCATTATTACAGGCCACTACAGCCATAGCCCTCATCTGGGCTGTCGCTCTGCCTGCCTCGGCTCAACAACCGGCGACAGAGGCCCAGACCGACACCATCGTCGAGACTGTTAAGTTCTCAAACGATGTGTTAGGCGTTCCACGCCTCCCCAATCTTCTGACGGACGATGCCGAAAGCTTCGACCGCTCCACACTCGTCCCCGACTCCATCACCTGGCTCCCCGACAAACGCAACCGCGCCAAACCCACCCAGCAGTCAATCTACGGCATGCCCTACTCTCTGACCGGCAAATGCTATGACTGGAAGCGACTGTGGATCAACACCGGCACACTGGCCGGAGCCTTCGTGGGCACTCTCCTGGTGCTGGAATGTCTGCCCGAGGACGCCACCAGCTGGAACCGCGCCGAGCTCCAGAAGGTGCCGCTGTTCAAGCGCTGGCGCCAGCACGTCATAGAGGAAGGTCCGGAGTGGGACCACGACAAATTCGTGTTCAACTACGTGCTCCATCCCTATGCCGGCGCCGCCTACTTCATGTCGGCACGCTCATGCGGCTTCAACTTCTACCAGTCGCTGCTCTACTGCACCATAGTCTCCACCGTGGGCTGGGAATACGGCATCGAGGCATTCATGGAACGCCCGTCCTACCAGGATCTGTTCATCACCCCGCTCGTGGGCTCGGCCATCGGTGAATGTTTCTACAAGCTGAAGCGCCACCTTGTCAACAACAACTACCGGCTGTTCGGCTCGCCCATTCTGGGCAACATCGTGGCCTTCCTCATCGACCCTGTCAACGAGGTGCTCGGCCTGTTCGACGGCAATCCGGCCCGTCGCGTGGCCCGAGAGAAGGCCCGCGAAATCACCGGCAAGAGCGTGTCCATGACCATCGGGCTGAACCGTCTGACGCTCACCTACACCTTCTGAGCTCACAGGCGCTGAAAGCCCCAAAAAAAGAGTCCATCACTGTGTTCCCTTTATCTTACACACATATATACAGACAGAGCGCCGTCCGGCTGATGCCGGGCGGCGCTCCTATTTTAGTTCAGATGTTCGTTGCGGTGTTGGCTCAGTCGTTGACCACCTCGGTGTGCTTGGTGTCAACTATGTCCTGTACTGACATGTCCTCGAGCTCGTCGTTGGCCAGATACGGGGTCTTGCCGTCGATGTCGTCCGATGCGTAAACCACCAGACGCTCGTACTGGCGCAGGCCTGTGCCGGCGGGAATCAGGTGACCGCAGATAACGTTCTCCTTCATGCCCTCCAGGCTGTCTGACTTGCCGTTGATAGCGGCCTCGTTGAGCACCTTGGTGGTCTCCTGGAATGAGGCAGCCGAGATGAAGCTGGAGGTCTGCAGAGCGGCGCGGGTGATGCCCTGGAGAATCTGCTCCGAAGTGGCGGGCAGTGCGTCGCGCACAATCACCTGGCGCAGGTCGCGGCGCTTCAGGCTCGAGTTCTCGTCGCGGAGCTTGCGAGCTGTGATGATCTGGCCTTCCTCCAGGGTCTCGGAGTCGCCCTTGTCCACAACCACTTTCTTGCCCCAGATGCGGTCGTTCTCGTCCATGAACTCGCGCTTGTCCACGATTTGCTGCTCCAGGAAGCGGGTGTCGCCCGGATCGAGGATGTTGACCTTGCGCATCATCTGGCGAACGATCACCTCGAAGTGCTTATCGTTGATCTTAACGCCCTGCATGCGGTAAACGTCCTGCACCTCGTTGACGATGTACTCCTGAACGGCTGTCGGGCCCATGATGTTGAGGATGTCGGCCGGGGTGATGGCACCGTCGGACAGAGGTGTGCCGGCGCGCACGTAGTCGTTCTCCTG
>JAXJRL010000101.1:0-42646 GCA_036310635.1 Muribaculaceae bacterium
GAATATTGAAACACGGCAAGAGAGCCAAATCACTAATCAAGTATGGTCTGGAAGAAATCGCAAACGTTCTTCTAAGACCGCTCTACAAGCCGAAATTCGATGTGTTCAAATTTTTGTCATGTACTTAAGTGGCATACTCGTATCACAAGAAAGGCTAAATTCGCTGAATAAAGCATTCACCAAACTTAAAGAGGAAATCTTCGGTCACAGCGAAATCGTTATTCATTCAGTGGATATCAGAAAATGGCGTAAGGACTTCATGATTCTCAAAGACGATACTCTACGGATAAAATTTTTCAGTGGCATAGAAAAGATTCTCTCCCAGCATGATGCCTATGTCATTGTCAGTTGCACAATATTAAAGGAACAACTCAACAAATTCTGTGTTAGAGGAGAACGCGATGATGTTTATGGATTATCGCTATCATATCTAATAGAACGTAGCATTTTCTACATTGACAATCAAATCACCGAAGGACAAGTTTCAATAGTAGTTGAACGACGAGGAAAAAAAGAAGACAGCACTCTCCTGAACTACTACAATGGTTTAAGAAATCGCGGCACAAAATGGGTTACTCCTGAACGTCTTAGGTCCAGAATTGCTAAATTTACCTTCAAATACAAGAAGGACAATATAATTGGGCTACAGATAGCAGACCTGATAGCCTATCCCATAACTATGCATATTCTTCACCCAGAACGGCCAAACAAGTCCTATGATGTTATCAGACACAATATATTCGCCGACAATGGAGCGCTACTTGGCCAAAAAATAATACCGCACTAAAAAAGAGCGACCGTTGGTCGCTCTTTCCAACCGGCAACTGCCGATCCATAAAATCGTTGCTCGCGCAAGCGAAGTATTTCTTTGAAAGGGGAAACTACCCTTTTGCGCTACAAAGATACTACATTTTTTCACCGTTGCAAAATTATAACAAAATAATTTTCCACAGAGTTCATATAACACCCAGAACATGACAGTTTGAGGAAATTTTGTTGTAAATTACGAAAATTAACGGTGAAAAGTTTGTGAATTTGGGCAGAATGGTTAACTTTGCATATCGGTTCTGGCCGGCATGGCCTCAAACTTTCACACCTTATGACACGATTTTACGCATACTCCTATTTCTTTTATTTTTATTCCAACGAATAAGAAGCGGACTCTGCGTAGCATAGACATCAGAACAAGAACATCACAACAAACACAATCGGCCCGCTTTCGTACATCTTACGATAGCGGCTTTTTTATTTATGGACAACCAACATAGCACATCCTCAACTCTCGGCAACGATTCACGCCCTCTGCGCGTGGCCATCCAGGGCATAGCCGGATGCTTTCACGATGCCGCCGCCCGCGGATACTTCGGCGACGCTGAGGTGCATCCCGTGGAGTTCGACTCTTTTCCCGAGATGTTCGACGGACTGGCCGATGACGCCTCCATGCTCGGGTTGATGGCCATTGACAACACCATCGCCGGCAGCATACTGCCCAATCACGAGCTGCTGCGCCGCAGCCCCCTGCGCATTATCGGCGAATACAAGATGCGCATATCGCACGTGCTGTGCGCTCTGCCCGGCGAGACTCTCGACACTGTCACCGAGGCCCACTCCCACCCCATGGCGCTGATGCAGTGCGAGCAATATCTGCGCCGTCACGGCCACATACGCATGATCGAGGACTTCGACACAGCCGGCGCCGCCCGCAACATAAGCCGCGACCATCTGGCGCACACAGCGGCCGTGTGCGGCGAACTCGCAGCCGAGCTCTACGGGCTAAACGTGCTGGAGTGCGGAATCGAGACCAACAAGCGCAACTTCACCCGTTTCCTGGTGCTGGCCGATCCCCTGGTGGCTTCGGAACTGGCGCCGCGCGATGCCGATGTGAACAAAGCGTCGATAGTGTTCACCCTGCCCCACACCCAGGGCGCACTGTCGAAAATACTCACCATATTCGCATTCTACGACCTGAATCTAAGCAAGATACAGTCGCTGCCGATCATAGGCCGCGAATGGGAGTACCGATTCTATGTCGATCTCACTTTCGACTCGGCCGTGCGCTATCACCAGGCCCTCGACGCCGTGCGCCCGCTGATGAACGATTTCCGTGTGCTCGGCGAATACACCGAGTTTGTAGAACAGACAAAATCCTGAAACCATGACTAAAGAAATAAAGCCTGCCGACCGAGTGTCCGGCGTGCAGGAATACTACCTGCAGCGCAAAATGAAAGAAGTGGCCGAGCTGAACGCCCGCGGACTCGACATAGTGTCGCTCGGCATAGGCGGCCCCGACCAAATGCCCGACAGCCGCGTTGTGCAGACGCTGATCGATAGCGCGCGCCAGCCGTCGTCGCACTCCTACCAGCTCGGCAACGGCATTCCCGAGCTGCGCCGCGCCTTCGCGCAGTGGTACAGCAGGCACTATGGCGTGGAGCTCAATTCCGAGAACGAGATACTGCCGCTGATAGGCTCGAAGGAGGGCATCCTCCACGTGTCGCTGGCCATGCTCAATCCCGGCGACGGAGTGCTGGTGCCCGACCCCGGCTATCCAACCTACTCATCCGTGAGCCGACTGGTTGGTGCCGAGATATTCACCTACGACCTCAAGGAAGAGACTGGCTGGCAGCCCGACTTCGACGCCCTGGAGCGGCTGCCTCTGGACCGCATAAAGCTCATGTGGCTCAATTATCCGCACATGCCCACCGGCGCTCCGGCCCGGATGGAAGTGTTCCGCCGTGCCGTTGACTTCGCACGTCGCCACGGCATTGTCCTGGTGCACGACAATCCCTACAGCTTCATCCTCAACCCCGAGCCCAAGAGCCTGTTGCAGGTGGAAGGCGCCAAAGACGTGGCCATAGAGTTCAACTCGCTTAGCAAGAGCCACAACATGGCCGGATGGCGTATGGGCATGCTTGCCACCAACCCCACATTCATGGGCTGGATACGCCGGGTGAAGAGCAATGTGGACTCCGGCCAGTTCCGACCGGTGATGCTTGCCGCCGCCGAGGCCCTCAACGCCCCCGATAAATGGTATGAAGACCTCAACAAGATGTACGCCGAGCGCCGACGCGTGGCCGAAAAGGTGATGGAAGCCCTGGGCTGCAAGTTCGACCCCGCTCAGCGCGGCCTGTTTCTGTGGGGACGCATCCCCGACTCCTGCCCCGGCTCCGAGGCCATGGCCGACGAAGTACTGGAGAAAGCACGGGTATTCATCACGCCCGGATTCATATTCGGAAAGAACGGCGACCGCTACGTGCGCATCTCGCTGTGCGCCACTCCCGAACGCCTCAAGGAAGCACACCGCCGGATCAGCGAGGCATTTCCGCACAAATAACCCCTGACAATTAACACAACCCACATACATTTATAATAATCACAGACAAGATGAACGATCTCAAGCCCATATACACCGCCGCCAACGGCGAAACTCCCCACCCCCTCATCATTGCCGGCCCGTGCAGCGCCGAGAGCGAAAGCCAGGTGCTGGAAACAGCGCGCTCGCTGGCACGTCTTGAAGTGCCCATTTTCCGCGCCGGACTCTGGAAGCCGCGCACCCGTCCGGGAGGCTTTGAGGGCGTCGGCGCCGTGGGTCTGCCCTGGCTGCGCCGCGTCAAGGAGGAGACAGGCATGCTCACCGCCACCGAAATCGCCAACCGCTACCATGCCGAGAACGCCCTGGACGGCGGCGTGGATATCCTGTGGATAGGCGCGCGCACCTCGGCCAATCCCTTTGCCATGCAGGAGATAGCCGATGTCATCGCCGAGCGCGGAGTGGATGTTCCGGTACTGGTCAAGAACCCGGTGAACCCCGACCTTGAGCTGTGGATCGGAGCCCTTCAGCGCCTGTACAACGCCGGCGTGCGCCGCCTGGGAGCCATACAGCGCGGATTCACCGCCTACGGCCACCACATCTACCGCAACCTGCCGCAGTGGCACATTGCCCTGGAACTGCGCCGCCGATACCCCGAACTGCCCATCATCTGCGATCCCAGCCACATCGGCGGCAAGCGAGAGCTCATCGCCCCGCTTTCGCAGCAGGCCCTCGACATGGGTTTCGACGGACTCATCATCGAAAGCCACTGCTCGCCCGACGAGGCATGGAGCGACAAGGCCCAGCAGATCACACCCGAGGTGCTGTCGGTGATTCTCGACACCCTGGTGCTCCGCGACAAGAACGAGACCACCGAAAGCCTGGCGCTGCTCCGTCGCGAGATTGACCGCATAGACACCGAGCTGCTCGAGGTGCTCAACCGCCGAATGCGCGTATGCCGCCAGATAGGCCGCTACAAGAAGGAGCACTCCATGCCCGTGGTCCAGGCCCGCCGTTACGGCGACATCATGAACTCGCGTGTGAAAAGCGCCGTTGACATGCACATGGGCGCCGAATTCATGCGCACTGTCCTCTCGGCCGTACACGAGGAATCGGTACGCCAGCAGATCAACATACTCAACGGCGACGAAATTCCCGGCGAATAAATCCCTCTCAATCCCCCACCCTATGCGCATACTCATACTCGGAGCCGGAAAGATGGGCTCCTTCTTCGCCGACCTCCTCTCCTTTGACCACGATGTGGCCGTTTACGACCCCGATGCCGCACGTCTGCGATTCACCTACAACGTGCAGCGTTTCTCCGACCTTGGCGAGGTGGACCAGTTCAAGCCTGAGCTGGTCATCAATGCCGCCACCGTGAAATACACCCTCGACGCATTCAACGCCGTTCTCCCCCACCTGCCGGAGGGGTGCATCCTCTCCGACATAGCATCGGTGAAGACCGGTCTGCCCGAGTTCTACGCTCAGTGCGGCCATCCGTTCGTGTCGTCACACCCCATGTTCGGCCCCACATTCGCCTCACTGTCGAATCTCGCCAACGAGAATGCCATTGTCATCAAGGAGGGCGACCACCTGGGCCGCGTATTTTTCCTGGACCTATACCGCCGTCTGCATCTGCACATCGAGGAGTACACTTTTGCCGAGCACGACCTGACCATAGCCTACTCGCTGTCCATACCGTTCGCCTCCACGCTCGCCTTCGGCGCCGTGATGAAGCACCAGGACGCCCCCGGCACCACTTTCAAACGCCACATGGCCATTGCCAACGGACTGATGAGCGAAGACGACTATCTGGTGCAGGAAATTCTGTTCAACCCCAACTCCGTAGAGCAGCTCGATGGCATAATAGAACGGCTGTCGGAACTACGCGACATAGTGGATAAGCACGACGGCGAGCGCATGCGCGCATTCCTCGCCTCCGTGCGTCAGAATCTGGCGTAAAAATTTCAGAAAGTCACTCGTGATGATAGCGCCGGAGCAGATTTCTGTATTCCGGCGTTGCCTTGAACTGGCGGAGCCATGAATCGATGGTGTCCGCCAGTTGCTTGTTGGCGGGGTTGAGTGCCCACACCTGGAACTGGGTGAAGCTCACGGGCGTGGAGATGTCAACATTGCCGTGCGCGACCCGGAGCGAGCGCGCTATGCCTTCGTTGACCACTGCGCGCTCCACCTCGCCGGCGGCAACGAGCATTACCAGATGTTCCGACGTGCGTCCCGGTTCCTGGCGCACAATGATGCTGTCGCCAATCTCGTCGGCGAGATTCTCTATGCGCTCACGGATGGGCGAACCGTCGGGAATCCACACCGTCTTACCGGCCAGCTCGCCCTGTGAACGCACCAGGGTGCTGTCGCCGGCACGCTGCACCAGCACCTCGCGGTCCAGATACACCGATTCGGTGAGACGGAGACGGCTTTTGAGCTTGCGCGTTGACGGGAGAGCGGCAACCAATATGTCAAAATTGCCGTTCTCCAGACCGTCAAGAGCAAACTGCAACGGCGCAAAAGGATGGAACTTGACGGCGCGACCATGGCGACTGGCCATGGCACGCAAAAGGTCATAGTCAAGGCCGCTCACAGTGTCGCCTGCAAGCGAATAGGCCAGCGGAGAAATCTCGATAGCCACATCTATGGTGTCGCCTCCCGACTTTTCAGGCAGGGCCGACGAGAACGGGCGCTCGTTGCGGTGCGAGCACTTCTGCACACCCACCATACATGCCACCGCCACCAGCAGACCCACTGCCAGTGCGGCAAACCGCCCGCCACCAATAGGTTTGGGGCTGCCACGTCGTATTGTCTCTCCGTGTCCTTTCTTCATGATGCGTTAATTGGCGAAGTCAACCGACAGTCCGAGCTGGAATCTGCGCGGATTGAGCGGATAGTGGGGCATGGAGAAATAGTTCTTGCCGGTGAGGCCCTGGTTGATGTGGGACATCATCACATAGAAGCGCACCTTGCCGAGCTTCATGTTGGCATAGAGGTTCATGAACGGATAGTTGCCTATTTTGAAGTCGCGCTGATGGGCGAACGACATGGTGGCAGGCTGATAGTTGGGCGCGTAATAGCGTGTGTAGTAGTCGCAGTCCAGGCCGAGCTGCATGCGCAGGGTTGCGATGCGGACTATGACATAGAGATTGGAATACACAGCCAGTTGAGGCAGCGACAGCACACTCTCGTTGCCCGATTTCTGCCATGTGACGGTGTTGTCCCAGTGCAGGGCGCGCCATGCCAGATTCTGACGCAGGCGCACCGACACCACCTGCACGCTGCCGTTGTGCTGCGTGGGCATGTAGTCGGGTCCGAAATAGATCATGTTCTGAATGTTCTCCACACCGGCCTCGATGCGCGACCCGGTGTGGGGAATGTTGAGCACGCCGCCAATGCGCAGAGTGCGCTGCTTGCCGAAGTCGTTCTTCCAGATGAAGTGGTTTGAGCGGTAATAGTTCATCAGATATGGCGCGTGCTCGTTGTTGAAGAGCACATTGGCACGGATTGAGACCGTGTCGCCGAAGAGCGGGAAACGCGTTCCGATGTTGCCCACCAGCTTCACATCGCCGGCAGCCGGGCCCACGATGCCTATGCGGGCCGTGGCGTCGTAAGTCAGGATGGAGCCTCGCTGCTTGGTGAGCTGACCGCCCACCCAAAGGAGGTTCTGCGACACCTTGTTGGGAATCATCGCCGAGACATCGGGCAGAGGGTCGATGGTGGCGCCGCTGCGGTCGATTGTGTCAAGGAGCTGGCCGTACCGGCGCAACTCATGAGTGAGATATGCCGACAGACCGAACTTGGCCAGACGGTGGAACCCCTCGAGCATGGACACGCCCACGGTGTTGGTCAGCGTGGAGTAAGTGGTTTTGTCGTAGGTGTTGTTGGGATCAAGAAAAGTGTGGTCGAAGAACTCGCGCGTCTCCGTGGGATTGTTGTCGGTGAACACGTGTCGTGCCTGGCGATAGTTCAGTGTCCACACAAATGATGTGACGGGGATGTAGGTGCGTCGCACGGTGGTGTCGTTGACCGGCTCCTCGTGCCAGTAGCCCACCTTGTAACGGGTGTTCAGCAGCAGTTCGCCGCCCACGATTCGGGAATGCGCACTGTTCAGGTTGACAGGGATGGCCTTGGAGTTGACCGACGACACACCCGCCTGTACCTTCTCGGGGTCGGTGATGTAGAGATCGTCGGTGATGCCGCCGTTCTCCTTGTTGAGCATGTTGTAGTGGTTGTAGAAACCCTGAAACTCGAGTCGGTCGCCCATGTACGAGCCGTTGACGCCCCACTGAAGGTCCTTGTCGGCCTGGGCCTCGTAGCTGCCCTTTGAATAGAGATAGTCAAGATGGGCGCCGACCTGGGCGCGGCGGTTGATGTTGCCCGAAAAGATGCCGCGGAGGCGGTCCTGGGCTGTCTCTTTGCCGCCGCCGGCGTTGTAGGACAGCAGCGTCATGGGCACGCGGGTGTTGTAGAAGCGCTGTGTCTGCTCGGTGGTCATCCAGGCGCGCAGGGCGTCGCGGAAGAAGAAGTCGCTCATGCCTTCGCGGTCAAGCCATATCATGTTTGTGCCTTCCGCGCCGAGGTTGCCGGTGCACGCCCAGGCATCGGAAACGGCCGACGGCACCGACTGGCGCGAATAGTCCAGGTAGACGGTGTCGATGGTCGACGGCTCGTGCAGACCGAGGGGAGGCAGGAGGGTCCATGCCGTTGACTCGGCTATTTTCTGCTTTTTCTTCTGCGCCATGGTCACCGCCGCGGGCACACACATGAGAGCAACAAGAAGGATTGTCAGAGTTTTGCGCATATACAGTATATATGTAGTTTACAGGGGGATAGGAAGGAGATACAGGAGTCAGTCGGAACTTCCCGACAGATACTCGTTTATGAGCGCGGTGAGGCGCTCGGTCATCAGCCTGGAGAGGGCGCCGCTGTCGAGGCCGCGCTGCAGCTTGCCCAGAGCGTAGTCGAAGGCCCCGTGCTTGTCGCCATAGTCCAGCATCATCACGGCGAGGGCGTCGATGCCCCGCAGCTGTGTGTCGGTCATATAGTAGTAGCGTTCATTCATGGCCATTGAGAGAACAGAGTAAGCCATGAGGTTGATCATGGTCTCGGGCTCCGGTCCGAAGCATCCGAAGGTTTTGATGGCCTTCTTGATGTATGAGACACGTGTGCGCGAACGGTTGTACTTTCCGCGTTTCAGTTCCTTCTCGATGCCAAGGCGGAATTTTTCATAAAGCTTGGGCATGTCCGGATTTATGAAAAACTCGAAGTACTCCTTGGGGAGCACCTGCACGTCGTAGACATCGAGGAGGAGCTGAACAAGCTGTTCGCGGTCAAGCTGCGCCAGCTCTTTGCGGAATTGGGCTTTCGACATAAAGAATCACTTTTTGAGCCAGCGGTCGAACCAGCGGAAGAAGAGGCGCTGCCAGAGCACAGCGTTCTGGGGCTTCTGGATCCAGTGGCACTCGTCGGGGAAGATCACCATCTCGGCGGGGATGCCGCGGAGCTGGGCGGCGTTGAAGGCCTGCATGCCCTGCGAGGCAAGGATGCGGAAGTCGTACTCGCCGTGCGAAACCATGATGGGAGTGTCCCATTTGTCAACGAAGCGGTGGGGCGAAGCGGCAAAAGTGCGCTGGGCGGCCTTGTTGTCCTTGTCCCAGAATGCGCCGCCCATGTCCCAGTTGGCGAACCACATTTCCTCGGTTTCGAGATACTGTGCCTCGGTGTTGAAAATGCCGGCGTGGGCAAAGAATGCGGCGAAGCGGTGGTCATGGTTGCCGGCGAGCCAGTAGGTGGAGAAGCCGCCGTAGCTGGCGCCGGTGCAGCCTATCTTGGAGTGGTCGATGGCGGGTTCGTTGGCCTTGGCCCAGTCAACGGCCGAGAGATAGTCCTGCATGTTCTGTCCGGGGTAGTCCTTGGAGATCTGCTCCTCCCAGGCGGTGCCGAATCCGGGCACACCGCGACGGTTGGGGGCAATCATCACGTAGCCGTTCGAAGCCTGGAGGGCGAAGTTCCAGCGTGCGCTCCAGAACTGGCTGACGGCGCTCTGCGGGCCGCCCTGGCAGTAGAGGATGGCGGGATATTTCTTTGCCGCGTCGAAATGCGGGGGGTAGATCATCCAGGTGAGCATCTCCTTGCCGTCGGTGGTGGGCACCATTGCCTTCTTGACGGTGGGCATGGTGAGCTGGGCGAAGAGCTGGCCGTTCACATCTGTCATGGCCTTGACATCGGAGCCCTTCTTGCCGATGGTCACCTTGAAGATTTCGTCGGGGCGCACCATGCAGTGGCGCATTGTCAGGAAGTTCTTGGCGTCGATCACAGCCAGCGAGCCGTAGTCATACTCGCCGTCGGCCACCATCTTCACGGCATGGCTCTTGAGGTCCATGCTGAACACGGGCTTGACACCCTGGTGGTATGCCATGAAGAGCAGGCTCTTGCTGTCGGGCTGCCAGGCGAACTCCTCGACGGTGTAGTCCCACTTGTCGGTCAGGTCAGTCTTGACGCCTGTCTTCCAGTCCATCACGAAGATGCGGTTCTTGTCGGCCTCATAGCCGTCGCGCTCCATCGAGAGCCAGGCCATGTAGTTGCCGTCGGGCGAGAAGCAGGGATTGGTGTCGTAGCCCATCATGCCCTCGGTGAGGTTGCGGGTCTTCTGAGTGGCGAGGTCGTAGAGGTAGAGGTCGGAGTTGGTTGACAGAGCATACTCTTTGCCGGTCTTCTTGCGCGAGGTGTAGACCACGCCCTTGCCGTCGGGAGTCCAGCAGAGCTGCTCTATGCCGCCGAAGGGACGCATGGGAGCCTCGTAGGGCTCGTCAATCATGATGTCGTGCACATTTGTCACGGCCGAGCCGTCAAAATCGCCGACAAAGGGATGGGGAATGGCAGTCACCCACTCGTCCCAGTGCTTGTACATCAGGTCGTCTATCACGCGGCCGGTGGCCTTGGGGAGGTCGGGATAGAGGTCGGCGGCATCGCGATTATACTTGATGGCCGACACCATGAGCACCTTTGACTGGTCGGGGGAGAAGATGAAGCCTTCGATGCCGTTCTCCACATTGGAGAGGCAGCGGCGGTCGGTGCCGTCGGCGTTCATGGCCCAGAGCTGGGGCTTGCCGTTTTCGCCGGGATACATGAAGGCGATGCGCTTGCCGCCGTCAATCCACACGGCTCCGCCCTCCGACTTGGGGGTGCGGGTTATGCGCACTGATTCGCCACCGGCCACGGGCATCACGTAGAGGTCGGCGTTCGAGGCGTTGAGCTGCACATCCTGATATGTAATGGAGTAGAGAACCGATTTCTTGTCGGGGCTGAGCTGGGGAGCGCCCACCTTGCCCACGGCCATCAGTGCGTCGATGTCGAAGACTCCGGTTTTGCTAACGTAGTTTGGACGGTCAATGATTTTTTCACCGTCGGCGGACTCGGCGGCCTGTACCGCTGCTGAAGCCGTCAGAAGGGCTGATGCTGCCATGGCGAGAGTGCGATTGGAAAGCATGTTGTGAGTAATGATTGGTTTTTGTTGTTTATGTTATTTTTTCTTGTTTCTGTTCTGGGGACGCTGCCGGCCGGCGGCAGGCTTTGGAGAGTGTGCGGGCCGGGCCGTATGCACTGCGCGCCACTGCTGGCCGCCGGGGAACAGGCGGTCGATTAGGTCGGGGCGGTGCATGCGTTTCAGACCCTGGATTATCTCGGCACGGTAGGTGCGGTCGTACCAGAAGAAGTAGCGGCGCTGGGCCAGTTTCTCTTCGGGGCGCGTGGCCGTGTACACTTTGTTGCCGGTATATGGGTCAACGCCGGAATAGTACATCTCGGTGGCAACGGTCATGGGTGTGGGCGTGAAGTCCTGCACCTGCTCCAGATGGAAGTCCAGGTCTTTGGTCTTAACGGCCAGCTCCGCCATGTCTTCCTCGTGGCAGCCGGGGTGACTTGAGATGAAATACGGGATGAGCTGCTGGCGCAGTCCTGTGCGCGCGTTCACATCGTCGAAAATTTCCTTGAACTGATGGAAAAGCGTGAACGAGGGCTTACGCATCACGCTGAGCACGCGGTCCTCGGTATGCTCCGGCGCCACCTTGAGGCGACCCGACACATGGTGCTCTATGAGCTCGCGGTTGTAGCGGCGGTTGGTGGCGTCGACAGCGGCACAGCCGGTGGGATGCATCGACAGGTCGTAGCGCACGCCGCTGCCTATGAACGACTTGCGCACGCCGTCCACACTGTCGGCGGCATGGTATATGTCAAGGAGCGGGCCGTGGTCGGTGTTAAGATTGGGGCATACACGCGGATGGAGGCATGACGGACGCAGGCACTTGTCGCAGACTGATGTGTCGCGTCCCCGCATGGCGTACATGTTGGCCGACGGGCCACCAAGGTCGGAGATATACCCCTTGAAATCAGGCATCTGCACCACCCGGCGCACTTCGCGCATGATTGATTCCTTGGAGCGCGAGGCGATAAATTTGCCCTGGTGGGCGGAAATGGTGCAGAAAGCGCAGCCTCCGAAACAGCCGCGATGCAGGTTGACCGAGTGGCGTATCATCTCGTAGGCCGGGATGCGCTTGCCTTTGTAGCGCGGATGCGGCATACGGGTGTAGGGGAGGTCGAACGACGAGTCTATCTCGCCGAACTCCATGGCGGGATACATGCGGTTCACCTTGACGGCGAACTTGGGATAGGCCTGCCAGATGTCGGCGCCGCCGTTGCGGCGGTTTGACTGCTGCTCTATGTGACGGAAGTTGAGACTCTGGGCACGGCGGTCGCGACTCACCACATCCCAGGATGAGAGAACCAGCTCGCGGTCGCCGTCAGGCTGCTGCGGCACATCCGCGAGCGGCATGCGCACCACGGTCTGCGGGCAGTCGGTGACGGCGGCAATGTTCTCGCCGTTGTCGAGCCGGCGCGCCACCTCGAGGATGGCACGTTCGCCCATGCCGTAGATGAGCATGTCGGCGGCACTGTCTACGATGATGGACGGACGGAGGCGGTCCTGCCAGTAGTCGTAGTGCGACACGCGGCGAAGCGACGCCTCGATGCCTCCGGCTATGACCGGAACGTCGGGAAATATTTCTTTAAGAATCTTGGAATAGACTATTGTGGGATAGTCGGGGCGCATTCCGTGGCGACCGTCGGGGGTATAGGCGTCGTCGCTACGCAAGCGGCGGTTGGCGGTGTAGTGGTTCACCATGGAGTCCATGGCACCGGCCGACACACCGAAGAAAAGGCGCGGAGCGCCGAACTTGCGGAAGTCGCGCAGGTCGTCGCGCCAGTTGGGCTGAGGCACCACGGCCACACGATAGCCCGCGCGCTGAAGGGTGCGCCCTATCACAGCCGCCGCAAACGACGGATGGTCCACATAGGCGTCGCCGCTGAAGAGCACCACGTCAACGCTGTCCCATCCCAGCGCCTTCATCTCCTTGACGGAGGTGGGCAGGTAGGAACGCAGGTCGAAGGGATCGGGCACGCCGTCGGGTTTATGCTGTGAATGGTTCTGGGTTGTCACTGTGATTGATTTTTAGTCGGGCATGCCGTCAACACGGCGTTCAAGCTTGATAATCTCGTCGCGCAGACGTGCGGCCTCGATGAATTCCATGTTCTTTGCGGCCTGGAGCATCTGTGTGCGCGAGCGTTCGATCTGTTTGAGCAGCTCGGGCTTGCTCATCATGGCCACCACGGGGTCGGCTGCCACGCTGTACGAGGGCACATATTCTGCCGCATAGGGAATGGGCTCGGCCTGGGGCTGACGGCGCTGGCGCTGAGTGGCCTCGCGCTCCTTGCGGCGGTCCTTGGGACTCATGCGGCGCTCGCGGTTCTGGCGGTAAACATCGCCGGGGAGCATCTCGGCGTCCTCCTCTTCCTCCATGCCCACAATCACGTTGCGGGCCTTGATGATGGCTGTGGGAGTGATGCCGTGCTCTTCGTTATACTTCATCTGGATGGCGCGACGGCGCTCGGTCTCGTCGATGGTGCGCTGCATGGAGTCGGTGATCTTGTCGGCAAACATTATCACCTCGCCGTTCAGGTTTCGGGCGGCGCGGCCCACGGTCTGTGTGAGCGAACGGTGGTTGCGCAGGAATCCCTCCTTGTCGGCGTCGAGGATGGCCACGAGCGACACTTCGGGCAGGTCGAGGCCCTCACGCAGCAGGTTGACGCCGATGAGCACATCGTAGACGCCGGCGCGCAGGTCGTCGAGGATGCGTATGCGGTCAATGGTGTCCACATCGGAATGGATGTAGGCGGCCTTGATGTCCATTTTCAGGAAATAGTCGTTGAGCTCCTCGGCCATGCGCTTGGTGAGCGTGGTGACCAGGGTGCGCTCGCCACGCTCCACACGCAGGTTAATCTCCTCCATGAGGCGGTCAATCTGGTTGAGCGACGGCAGGACGGTGATTTTGGGATCGAGCAGGCCTGTGGGACGTATCACCTGTTCCACCACCACGCCCTCGCTGCGCGCCAGCTCGTAGTCGGCAGGGGTTGCCGACACGTAGATGGTCTGCGGGGTGAGACGCTCGAATTCCTCGAACTTGAGGGGACGGTTGTCGATGGCAGCGGGCAGACGGAAGCCGTACTCCACCAGGTTGGTCTTGCGCGATAGGTCGCCGCCGTACATGGCGCGGATCTGCGGCACAGTGACGTGGCTCTCGTCGATGATGGTCAGGAAATCGTCGGGGAAATAGTCAAGCAGGCAGAAGGGACGTGCTCCGGGTTCGCGGCCGTCGAAGTAGCGGCTGTAGTTCTCGATGCCCGAGCAGTGGCCTATCTCCTTGATCATCTCCACGTCGTAGGTGACGCGCTCGTAGAGGCGCGATGCCTCCAGGTCCTTGCCCATGCGGTTGAAGTTCTCCACCTCGCGGCCCAGGTCGAGCTGTATCTGTGCCACGGCCGAGGCCTGGCGCAGCGGCGAGGTGACGAATATGTTGGCGGGATAGATCTTGAACACATCGTGGCTGCCCAGGCTCACCATGTCCTGCGGATGGATGGTCTGGATTTTCTCTATCTCCTCGCCCCAGAAGGTTACGCGGAGCACGATATCCTCATAGGCCAGGCGAATGTCCACGGTGTCGCCCTTGACGCGGAACTGACCGCGCTCCAGGTTGAGCTCCGTGCGCGAGTAGAGCGAGTTCACCAGCTTGCGCAGGAAGTCATTGCGGCTAATGCGCATGCCCACCGAAATGTCGATAACGCTTGAGTTGAAGTCCTCGGGGTTGCCCATGCCGTAGATGCACGACACTGACGAGACCACCACCACGTCGCGGCGACCGGACAGCAGGGCCGAGATGGTGGACAGACGCAGGCGGTCAATCTCCTCGTTAATCATCAGGTCCTTCTCGATGTACTTGTCGGAGGAAGGGATGTAGGCTTCGGGCTGGTAATAGTCGTAGTACGACACGAAGTACTGCACCGAGTTCTCGGGGAAAAACTGCTTGAACTCGCTGTAAAGCTGGGCTGCGAGAGTCTTGTTGTGGCTCAGGATCAGCGTGGGGCGCTGCACCTTCTCGATGACATTGGCCATTGTGAAGGTTTTGCCCGAGCCGGTCACGCCGAGGAGAGTCTGCGCAGGGTTGCCCTCAAGCACACCGTCCGAGAGCTGAGTGATGGCCTCGGGCTGGTCGCCTGTGGGTTTGTATGTTGATGTGAGTTTGAAATCCATAGTTGTGATGAGAGAGTGTGGGAAAAAGGCGACCTTGCAGTTGCGCCCGATTCAAAATACAAAGTTACAAAAATTACGCCACACAGCCGCAGATACACATTGTAAATAACGTTAAGCGCCCGCCATTATCGCCATATCGCCACATCCCGGGCTTCTGCCGTGAAAAGGCGGTGTTAAAGCTTTGACGGCAAATAATGGCATGGGTGTTGGACTATATCGGAAAAAAGCGTAAATTTGTGCGTGGCTTGACTGACGGCATCCTTCCCGGGATGCGCTGAAAGCCCGAACCGAACGCAATCCAAAACCCTGCAACAGAATGAAAAATGTGATAGTGCGTGCTCTGTCGGGCACGGTTTATGTGGCCCTCATCGTGGCCTGTGTGCTGCTTGGCGGCTACTGGTGGTTGGCTCTGGCCTGCCTCTTCACCGTGCTTGGAACCCTTGAGTACCAGCATCTTGTGGCTCATCTGAGCGGCACTGCCGCCCCATGGCCCCTGCGTGCCCTCGACATGGCCATGAGCCTTGGACTGCTGGCATACGTACCCGTGGCCCTGGAGTGCGGAGCCGACTTCCACGCCCTCATTCTGGTGCTCGCCGTCTACTCGCTGGCACGCCTGTCGGGCGCGCTGGCGCAGAAACAGGGCAACGCGCTGCAGGACGCCCTTGCCGGGGTGTTCGGCGTGTTCTATATCGCCTTCCCGATGGCACTCCTCTCGTGGGGCGTGATGCAGGGACAGGGCTACATGAACATGGCGCTGATGATGTTCTGCCTCATCTGGCTCAACGACACCGGCGCTTTCTGCTTCGGAATCACCCTGGGCAAGCACCGTCTGTGCGAGCGTCTGTCGCCGAAGAAGAGCTGGGAAGGATTCTGGGGCGGCATGCTCACCTGCGTGGTGGTGGCCATGGCCGTGTGCTATGTGACCGGCTGGATCCCCATGCTCTGGGGCGCCGTCTATGCCGTGATGGTGAGTCTGGCCTCCACCTGGGGCGACCTGTTCGAGTCGCTCATGAAGCGCACCGCCGGTGTGAAGGATGCCGGGCATCTAATTCCCGGCCACGGCGGCATCCTCGACCGCATCGACTCACTCCTGTTCGTGGTGCCCGCCACAGCCATCTTCCTGATGCTCGTGGGCCTCGTCTGAGACTGCGGGCACCTGACCAACTGACCAAAGAAACATACAAGGGGGAATATAGCCTGTAAAGCATTTTAAGAAATTCTAATCCACGGAGCCACCCTACCGCGGCTCCGGCCTAAAAAATCTAACCGAAAAAGAGACATGAAAAAATTGTTGTTGTGCACTGCCGCACTGTCGGCAAGCATGGTTGCCGGTGCCGCCGTCAACCAGCTGAAAGTGAACCAAATCGGCTACTTGGAGGATGACATCAAGGCCGCCGTCTACATGGGCGACACCCCCATCGAGGACATAAACTTTGTGCTGATAGGCCCGGACGGTCTCACCGCCGTCGACAGTGTGGTGAGCGTAAAACCTTGGGAGCCAAAGAAATACTCGGCACGCATCTACTTCAGTTCGAGAGGCCGCACACCCGGCTCGGCCGGCAACTACACCCTGGCCATGGAGGACGTGGGCGGCACCATCCTCGACAAGGCACCAATATACATCGGCAACGACGCTTATTCGCGCGTGAAGATGAACGAGATGCCGCTATACTACCTGCGCCAGCAGCGCTGCGGATACAACCCCGCGCACCAGGCCGAATGTCACCAGAAGGACGGCATCCTGGTCCTGGCCGGCGACCTGACAGGCAAGCACGTTGACGTGACCGGCGGATGGCATGACGCCAGCGACTATCTGCAGTATCTCACCACGTCGGCCAACACCGTTTACCAGATGCTCTTCGCCTACGCGCAGCAGCCCGAGGTGTGGGGCGACAGCTTTGACGCAGCCGGCAATCCCGGTGCCAACGGCATTCCCGACATCCTCGACGAGGCCCGCTGGGGCCTGGAGTGGATGGTGAAGATGAATCCGTCGGACACCCTCTACCTCAACCAGATAGCCGACGACCGCGACCACCGTTTCTCGGGTGCTCCGCAACTTGACATCGTGGACTACGGCTGGGGCGCAGGCGGCGCACGCCCTGTCTACCCCTGCTACGGCAAGCCCTACGGCCTGCAGAAGTACAAAAACGACTCCAAGGGCCTGGCTTCGAGCGTGGGCAAATTCGCCTCATCATTCGGCCTTGGCGCTGAAGTGTTTGCCAAGCTCGACCCCGAATTCGCACGCGAACTGGAGCGTCGTTCGGCAGTGGCCTACGAAGTGGCCAAGGCCAATCCCGGCGCCTGCCAGACGGCCTGCACAGTGTCGCCTTATTACTACGAGGAGGACAACTGGACCGACGACATGGAGCTGGCCGCCATGGCCCGCTACCGCGCCACAGGCGACAGCGTGTTCCGTGCCGAGGCCGTGAACTACGGCCGTATGGAGCCCATCACCCCCTGGATGGGAGCCGACTCGGCCGACCACTACCAGTGGTACCCCTTCATCAATCTGGGCCACTACGAACTGGCCAAGACCGGCACCGACCGCAGCCGCAAGGAGTTCCTGCGCAACATGCGCTCAGGCATACGCCGCGTGGCAGAAAAAGGCGAGGAAAACGCCTTCCTCAACGGTCTGCCCTACATCTGGTGCTCAAACAACCTGGCCGTGGCCTTCGTGACACAGGCCATGCTCTACCGCGAGCTCACCGGCGACACCCAGTTCCAGGAGACAGAGACCGCCGTGCGCGACTGGCTGTTCGGCACCAACCCCTGGGCACAGATGATGCTGGTGCTCCCCGAAGAACTCGGCAACTCGCCCATCGACCCCCACTCGGCCATGTCGAACCTGAAAGTGCAGGGCAAGCCCGGACGCGACTTCCTGTGGGGCGGCCTGGTTGACGGTCCCATCTACACCGACAAATTCAACTCGCTCTGGGGAGTAACCCTGCGCCGCGGCAGCGACCAGTTCGCCGACGTGCAGAATCCCACCGTTGTATACCACGACGACTACAGCGACTACTCCACCAACGAGCCCACCATGGACGGCACGGCATCGCTCACCTTCATGCTCGGCCGCCTGAGCGCTGCCAAGAAGTAAGAATCCGGTTTTTCAACCCCATCACAGCCCGGGCTGTGGCATCCGCTGCCACAGTCCGGGCCTGCTTTCGTCCGCTATCCGACAAATGTTAACGCAGGAGGCTCGGTTCTAACCTTTTTTGGCTCTTCTGACCACATTTTTTTGCAACAAATACGCTGTTTTCGTTGTAATACTGAAGAGTAATTGTTAACTTTGCCTTTGAAGTGGCACGTTTTACCATGGCGTCCACCAGCACCGACTTTGACAGCACACCCGCGTGCACAATCCGAACAACTGAAATTCAAAAAAACTACATACTAACCCCCTACCCTTCATAACTGACAAACATGGACAAAGATTTGTTGAAAGAAGTAACTGCCAAGGCCACAGCCTGGCTCAGTGAAGACTACGATCCCGCCACCCGCGAACAGGTGGAGGAAATGCTCAAATCCGAGGACAAGACCAACCTCATAGAATCGTTCTACAAGGACCTCGAATTCGGCACAGGCGGCCTGCGCGGCATCATGGGTGCCGGCACCAACCGCATGAACATATACACCGTGGGCGCCGCCACCCAGGGCCTGGCCAACTATCTTAAGGAGGCTTTCGCCGACCTTCCCCAGATCAGCGTTGTAGTAGGCCATGACGTGCGCAATAACTCGCGCCTCTTCGCCGAGACCGTGGCCAACATTTTCTCAGGCAACGGCATCAAGGTTTACCTCTTCGAGGACTTCCGCCCCACCCCCGAGCTGTCATTTGCCATCCGTCATCTGGGATGCCAGAGCGGCGTGAACATCACCGCATCGCACAACCCCAAGGAGTACAACGGCTACAAGGCTTACTGGGCCGACGGCGCACAGGTGCTCGCACCCCACGACGTGAACATCATCAACCACGTCAACGCCATCAAGAGCGTGAAGGACATCCAGTTCCAGGGCAACCCCGAGCTCATCGAAATCATCGGCGAGAAGATGGACAACGACTTCCTGACCGCCATCAAGGGCCTGTCGCTCGACCCCGAAGTGATTAAGCGCCACGCCGACCTCAAGATTGTCTACACCCCCATCCACGGCACCGGCGTGAAGCTCATCCCCGACTCGCTCCGCAACTACGGATTCACCAACATAATCCACGTGCCCGAGCAGGACGTTCCCTCAGGCGACTTCCCCACCGTCGTATCGCCCAACCCCGAGGTTCCCTCAGCAATGGCTATGGCCATCGCCAAGGCCAAGGAGACCGACGCCGACGTGATCTTCGCCTCCGACCCCGACGCCGACCGCATCGGCTGCGTGGCACGCGCTGAGAACGGCGAATACGTGCTCCTGAACGGCAACCAGATTGTCATGATCCTGCTCAACTACATCATGACCCGCTACCGCGAAATGGGCAAGCTCAAAGGCAACGAGTACATCGTCAAGACCATCGTAACCACCGAGACCATCAAGGCCATAGCCGACAACCAGGGCATCACCATGTACGACTGCTACACCGGCTTCAAGTGGATCGCCGCCGTGATCCGTGACCACGAGAACCACGACCACTACCTGGGTGGCGGCGAAGAGAGCTACGGCTTCCTGGCCGAAGACTTCTGCCGCGACAAGGACTCCGTTTCAGCCATCTCGCTCATGGCCGAAATCGCTGCATGGGCCAAGGACCGCGGCATGACCTACATGGACATGCTCAAGGAAATCTACCTCAAGAACGGCTACAGCCACGAGGTGGGCATCTCTGTAGTGCGTCCCGGCAAAACCGGCGCCGACGAAATCAAGCAGATGATGATCAACTTCCGCGAAAACCCCATCAAGGCCCTCGACGGCAGCCCCGTGGTCACCATCAAGGACTATGCCGACCTCAACTGCAAGAACGTGAAGACCGGCGAAGTGTCCAAGCTCGACTTCCCCGCCACCTCAAACGTGCTCCAGTACTTCACCGAGGACGGCACCAAGGTTTCTGTTCGCCCCTCCGGCACCGAGCCCAAGATCAAGTTCTACATCGAAGTTCACGGCAAGATGGAATCGGCCGCTGACTACGACAAATGCAACGCCTGGGCCGACGCCAAGGTAGAGGCCATCAAGAAAGACCTCGGCATCTAACCCCGCACCGACACACCTACAGCACAAAGGCGGCTGGCCCATCCGGACCAGCCGCCTCTATTTCATGATTCCATCATTCTCTGATAATTCACATCACATTCACAATAACATCTCTTGAAGGAAGGTCAGAATTTCTTCTTTAGCCATATATCACTTGCTTTGTTCGGTTAACATTGGCTATAAAATACTTGTTACGCAGTCCTTTTTCCTCAATCAAGTCCACCTTGCGATTGAAAAGGAGTTCAAGCGCATCCCTCAGTCCGAAGTAATTGCTCACATAGTCAAACTTATTGTGATCAACAGGTTCAAAATCCACAAGCAAATCCACATCGCTTTCGTCATTGAATCTGTCAGTCAGAATAGAACCGAACACGGACAAACTTTTAACCCTATGCTTCCTGCAAAGTTCTATGATTTTTTGGAGATTTATCTCTATCAGTTTCATAACTACGATTTTTCACATTCGCAAATTTAGTAATTTCCTTAACGGCTAACAAATTTATTTGTTCAATTGTTTCTCACGGCTGGGTGACGAGGGCCCGGAATGAAGACAAAAAGAGTCGGGGCCGAGGGGCTCCGACTCTTTTCGGTATTTAATGGAGGGTGAATTTACTTGACGAACTTGACAGCTGCGCCGTTGGCGGTGGCGATGTATGCACCGGCGGGCAGGTGGTCGATGCTCATGCTCTGGCCGGCAACGAGGGCGGCGTAAGCAACAGCGGCACCGTTCATGTCGTAAACATAGACAACAGCGTCCTCACCGGCGGTGATGGTGCCGGCGGCGATGGTGATGTTGGCCTTGGGAGCCTCGACGGCGATGTCGTTGACGCCCGAAACAGAGCCTTCGTAGTTGACGGGAACCACGCCGTAGCCTTCAAGACCGGCCTTTACCATCTCAACCTTGGGCTGAGCCTCGCCGAGCTTGATGCGCTTGATACCTGTCTGGTGCAGGGGGTTGGCGGCGTCGTACTTTTCGGCCCACCAGTACTTGCCATTTGCCATGGTAGCGAAATCCTGAGCCTCGTTTGTGGCAGCCTCTTCAGCTGTGGGAGCACGATAGCACCAGTAGAGGTATTCGCCCTTCTCGTCGGCAGAGAACTGGGTGATGCCCACGTGCTCGTTGGCGCCTGAGCCCTCGTACCTGACGGGCGAGCCGTCGATCAGCACGGGATTGAGCAGGTTGAAGTCGTTGGGGTCGCCGAGACCTTCCTTCTCGAGGTCGGCGATGTTGATGCGGTAGATACCGCCCTTAACCAGGTTGGCTTCGCCACCGGCCTTCTCGATGTAGATGTACATGTGGCCGTGAGCCTCGTCGATGTAGAAGGTGGTGAAGATGGGGTTGAGCGAGTTGAGGTAAGAGGCACTGCCGTCGGCGGGACCGGGGACTGAGGCGTTACCGATATTCTTCTGCTTGAAGCGGAAGATGCCGTTGCCGTTATACTTCATGCCCACCCAGTATTCGGGCTCGGGGTTGCCGGCAGCGTCCTGGCTCTTGGTGATGGCCCAGCCAGACTTGATGCAGCCGTATGACCAGGGAGCGCCATAGAAGGCCATCCAGTTGTTCTCCATCCACGAGGGATAGTCCTGGGGAAGAGCGATGGCGTCGGCCGAGATTTTGCGGATGCAGACGTTGCGGTCGTTCACATAGAGAGTGTCGCCGTAGATGTAGATGCCGAAGGGATCCTTGTAGGCGTTGTTGCCGGCGTTGTCGAGCACAACAGCCTGGAAGGTTTCGCCACCCACCTTCGAGATGTAGAACAGCTTGCCGTCGCCGTCAACAGCACCGGTTGCGCTGTAGACGAACTTCTTGCCGGCGCTGGCGCCGTAGATGCGGTTCTTGAACTGAGCGAGCTGGAAGGTGTGGGGCACACCGCCTACGTCGTACTTGGTAACGTCGTCAGACTTGTCGTAAGCGCAGTACAGGTTGCCGTCGGGGCTTGCGAAGTAGAGGCCTGCGGGCATGCCCATGTCCTCACCGCCCTTGGCCACGGAAGCGTCGCCAACCACGTTGAGGTAGCTCCAGCCTGCGGCATTCTTATATGTGTCAACCAGTTCGTTGGGCACCTTGACGGTGATGTTGGAATTGGCCTCGGTGAACACGCCCTGTGCCATAGCGGCGGGGAAGGCGGCGCCCACGGTGATGGTCTCGACGCCGCAGCCCTTGAAGGCGTCGGCCTCGATGATAGCGAGGATAGAACCGAAGTCGAGGTTCTTGATGCTCGGGCAGTTCTTGAAGGCGTCCTGCTTGATGGTCACGAGCTTGCCGGCGAAGGTTACAGTCTGCATCTTGGGGCAGTCGGCAACGATGCCGAAGGGAGCCTCGCCGCCATTGATGGTAACGGCAGTGAGCTCAGGGCAAGCGGCAGCAACATAGCGGCCAACCTGGCCCTGGACGGTCAGCGACTTGATGCCGGTGCCGGCTACAGAGTAGTCACCCCACGATGTGCAGTAGGGCAGGTCGACAGAGGCGATGGAAGCCACCTGGTAAGCGGCGTTGGCGCCGAGCTTGGTGTAGCTGCCGGTCAGAGCGGTCATGCCGCCCTTGGGGGCGACGGCGAGAATGGTGCGTCCTTCGCCGCCTACGAGCATCGCGCCGTTGTTCTCAGCCTTGAATGCTTCGTTGGCAGCGGCAACATCGAACTTGGCAACAGAAGAGCAGCCCATGAAAGCGCCCTCGCCAAGCGACTTGGTGGCAGCGGGGATGGCGAACGAGGTGATACCCTTGTTGTTGGCGAAAGCCTGCACACCAACGGAGGTAACATTCTCGGGGAGAGCCACGGTGCCCTGGAGGTCAGCGCCCGAGAAAGCCATCTGGCCGATGGTCTTCAGCTCGGCGGGGAAGTTGACGCTTGAGAGCTTGTGGGAGTTGTAGAAGGCCATGTCGCCGATAGAGGTAACGGCGTTGCCCAGAGTGATCTTGGTGAGGTTGGGGCAGCCCTGGAATGTGGACGAGGGGATGGCGGTGATGCTTGCCGGGAGTGCGATCTCAGAGATGGCGGTGCCGGCGAACACGTTGGTACCCAGGCTGGTGGGCTCGTTGAGGAAAGTAACCGATGTCAGAGCCGAAGCAGCCTCGAAGTAGGACGAGGGAATCTCAACGAAAGTGCCGCCGATGGTAACCTTCTCCAGAGCCTTGGCGGCACGGAAGGGCTTGTCGGTCATAGCGGTGTATGTGCCTTCTGAAAGCTGACGCATGATCACCACCTCCTTGACAGCGGCAAGGGTCGTGGGGCTGAAAGCGGCGGCATTGACAGTGATGGGAGCGTCGCCGGGAGCGAATGTGATCTTCTCCATTGACACGCAGTCCTTGAACGAAGTGGAAGTCAGCAGGGCAAGAGATCCGGGAATGGTGATTTCTTTGAGGCTGACGCAACCGTCGAACTGGTTGCCCTGTGTGAACTTGGCGATGGAGTTGGGGAGCTCGACATACTCAAGAAGGGAGTCGTTCTGGAAGGCACCGCGCTTCAGCTCGGCAAGCTGGGCCTTTACCACAACCTTGGTAACATTTGTGGCCTTGAAGGCAGAGGCAATATCGCTCACCTTGTAGGTCTTACCGTTATAGTCAACGGTCTCGGGCACGGTGATTTCGCCTTCGTAGGCAGTGGGACCTGCCTCACCGACGGTAACCTTGGTACCGGCTTTCTGAACCACAACGTTGGTCTTGCTGATTTTGTAGATCAGGCCGCCCTGCGAGAACGTCTGGGCACCTGCCACTAATCCCGACAGACCGATGGCGGCAACGAGAGTCGCGCGCTTGAAGAATGTAGAAACAATCATGGGATTAAATTTAAATTATTTGGAATTTTATGGAATGATTCTAAGGTGTGCAGCCATTTGGTGCTGACGAATGGAGCCCGCACAGCAACATTCTGCGGAGCCATACGCAAAATTACTATAATTTTTGGTACCACAAAAATTAAGCGGGTCAAAAAATGGCGCAAGGATGCGTTAAAAACGCTCTTGCGCCGTTTTTTCACCTCCGTCAGCGGCGGCGAGGCTCTGTGAGAGTGAGGGTGTATGGCTTTGTCAGCAGGTTTTCGGTGACTTGCATGGTCATCTTGGCCGGGTCGATGACGAGCATGGCCCCTGTTATCCATGAGGGGTAGAAAACATGGACCATAAGCTGCCCGGCGGGCGTCCAGGCATAGCTGCCCGACACGGCAAAGTTGCGGGCAATGCCCTTGAAACGGTCCACGGCCTTGATGCTGTAAGGCGGAAGCGCCGAGGTGGTGCCGGTGAGCCACTCGCCGTAGCCGCAGGGCACATCGTAGGACTGGCCCCAGCGTGTGCTGATTCGCAGCGTCAGACGGCCGTCGGCAAACGTGGGACGGATGGTTTTCCACTCCAGGTCGTTGGTCAGCGGCAGATTGAATGTCTTGCCGTTTATCGACTGCTGGTAGGCGTTTGTCTGCTGCCCCTTAGGTGTTTCAAATGCATAGGCGGCACAGCGTTCGGCCAGCTGGCGCGCGGCGCCGATATTGGTGGGCAGAGCGCCGTCCACAGCCTTGCGGGCCAATTCCCAGACCGGAGCGCGGTTGCGGGTGGCGTTCAAGTGCGAGCACTGTGTCATTACCACCACCATGTCCTTGTCGGGAATGATAAAGATGTACTGGCCGAAGGCGCCGTCGGCACGCCATGCCGACTGAAACTCGCACTGCCACATCTGGAAACCGTAGTAGTCAGTGGCATTGGCCTTGATGTGGGGTGTCATCATCTGTTTCACCCATTCCTCGGGCACCAGCTGCATGTCCTCCCAGCGGCCGCCGTTGAGCAGCATCTGTCCGAACTTGGCCATGGACTCGGGCTGGAGATGCAGGCCCCATCCGCCGGTGTTGATGCCGTCGGGGCTCTCCTCCCAGTCAACCTGGGTGATGTTCATGGGTGTGAACACATATTTCTTCAGATAGTCGAGAGTGCGCATGCCCGTGACACGCTGCACAATGGCCGACAGCGCGAATGTGCACATGGAGTCGTAGGCAAACTTGGTCCCCACCCCGTTGACGGGCTTGGCGAGCCACGAGCGCAGCCAGTCGTGCGACGAGTTGCGCATTTTCCAGTCGGGGGTGATTCCCGACGCCATCATCAGCAGGTCGCGCACAGTCATCTTGGCCAGCTCGGGCGACACCGTCTCGGGAAGACTGGAGTGGAGGATGGCTGCCACACGGTCGTCGAGCGACAGGCGGTTCTGCGATATGGCTATGCCCACTGCAGCAGCGGTGAAAGTCTTGGAACAGGAGTAAAGCGTGTGGCTGTACTCGGCGCGGAATGGGCGGGGATACACCTCACCAACCACGCGCCCATGGCGCATCACAATGGCCGAATGGCACTCAGCCTCGGCACCGAAGCCCGTCACCTGGTCAAAGAATCGCTGCACATCGGCGCTGTGCAGACCCACATCCTCGGGAGTGGCTCGCGGCAGTCCGCCAATCTGTGCCCGAGCGCCAAGGGCCATGGCAAGGAGCACAACGGCCGTGACTGCGCGCAGCAACGGTGCCGAAAGCGATATTCTATTCCTTAGTGGTGTACTATTATAACAACTGTGAGGCATGGCAAAAAAAATAGTGATTCAGTTAAAACGCACGCCGGGCACGCGGCAGCAGCCGCGCACACGGAGTGCGGTTAATGAGGTATGACAGCGACGGCAGGCGGACAATTCCGCACCGTCCTTGTTTTCACGATTCAGCGCAGAGCCAGGTCAGAGGCGGCCGAAGCATACTGGCGGTAGGCATAGAGGCCTTCCTGCGAAATCTCGACAGTCTTCTCTGTGCCGTTGAAGCCGGGGAGCTTGACGTGGGTGTCGTCAACATAGGTCATGAACACAACCTTCTGACCGTCAGCCATAACCGACCATTCCTGAGTGTCGGCATTGAAATCGAGGCGGGTCTTCACGCCGTCGGGGCCAGTGATGTCGTAGCCCTTGCCGTCGCACTTAACCAGGTATTCACCGTCCTGGCCCTGGATCTTTGTGGTCTTCTTGGCCACGGCGTTGTGACCGCTCCAGAACTCGATGGAGTTGAGCACCAGAATGTCGGCGAGGCCTGACACCTCATATACGGGGAGAATCCAGAAAGCCACGAACACAAGTTCGTTGACAAACTTGTTGCCGATAGACTTGTTCCAGGTCAGAAGCTTGTTGGTGAGGCTGAAAGAGCCGATGCACGATGTGAGCATAGAGCTGCCCATGATGGCAGCGATAAGGCCGACGGCCACATATTTCTTTTTCATAAACACTAAGGATTAAATTGGGTTGTGATGAATTTTAATTAAAGAGTGTTCACAATTCCAAACAAAGGAATCGGGATTTTGGTTCTTGTTGCATTGCTATTTTAAGCCCGAGCTACAATGGCACCTGCTTGATGCTGCGCTTGTAGAACTGCATCACCTGGCGCACATATTCGGTGGTCTGGCGGCCTCGGAAGTAACCGTATTTCACCACCGGGTCGTTGTAGTAGCGCGGATCGGCCTTCATGAGCAGCGCGTGCTCCACATTGTTGCTCCACACGGATGGATTGAGACCGTACTTGCGTGCCAGCTCGATGGCATCGACAATGTGGGCGGCTCCTGAATTGTAGGCGGCCAGCACAAAGAGGCGGCGCTCATCGGGGTCAGACACATAGCGGCGCATCAGCCGGTCAGTGGCAACGAGCACCTTGACCGCTATGCGCACCGATGTCTCGGGATTGTCGAGCTCGGCGGGGGCCACGCCGTTGGCGCGGGCTGTGGAGGGCATGATCTGCATGATGCCGCGGGCTCCGGCCCATGAAGTCACCGAATTGTCGAAACGGCTCTCCACGAAACCCTGCGACGCAAGCAGCCTCCAGTCCCAGCCCAGGTCGCGGGCATGGGTGCGAAAATACTGGTCGTAGGGCGAAATCCGGCCTTTGGAGAAGTCGAACGAGAATGCCGACGGCACTGACTTGGCCATCTCGAAATAGCGCTTGTAAACGGCGTCGACATTCTTCTGCGGCACCTCCTTTCCAAACCACGAGTCGATGGAATCCGCCAGCCACTGACGCTTGCGGCTCACCGCCCACTGCGAGCGCTGGTCGAAGCTGAGGCTCAGCGAGATGTCGAGCTGCGGATAGTACGTCTTGTTGAGGCGCGCCACGTCGCTGTCCACCACCGTGAGCGGAATCAGCCCGTCGGCCACCATCTGCAGCAGGTCCTCGGTGATGAGGGTGTCGCGGTCAACGGTGTGGATGCGTATTCCTCCGCCCAGTTCGTCATTGAGGTTGCTGAGGCGTCGGAGATACTTCGAGTTGTTCTCCACATACACATCGCGCCCCACCAGGCCGGTGACATCGGTGATCACAGAGTCGCTACGCGGCTGCACCAGCACTTGGTTGGTGACAGTCACGGGACCGCAGTGGGCCACAATGTCCTTGTAGTATTTGGTGACAGGCACCTCATAGGCAAGGAGGTCCACCAAGCCCGAATCGAGCATCTCCATCGCCGCTTCGAGGCTCGGCGCCACGGTGAGGTCCACCTCCATCGAGAGCGAGTCGGCGAGCTGCCGCAGCAGAGTGTAGTCATAACCCATCTGCTCCTCGCGGTAGATGAAGTAGGACGTGGGGCTGTAGAGCGTGGCCACACGCAGGGTGTCGGGCACGGAGTGGTCGCCACCGTCAGAGTCAGAGCCGCCCGAGCATGCGCCCGGCACAGCCATCGTCGCCAGGGCGGCGGCAACGGCTGCGAGCTTTCGTACGAGGCGCATCGCTGGCATAGTGGGGGAGATAGGCGCAGATCAGTACTCGAATGTGCCGTGGGGCGACACGATGGTGAGGCGGTTCTGTCCGTCGCCTTCTTCCACGCGGCCAATCACCTTGCCCTCCACGCCGAAACGGGCGGCAATGTCGATGACACGCTGGGCGTCCTCCGGACGCAGGTATATCTCCATGCGGTGACCCATGTTGAACACCTTGTACATCTCCTTCCAGTCGGTGCCGCTCTCGCGTGCTATCATCTCGAACAGGGGACCGGGGGCGAACAGGTTGTCCTTGATGACGTGCTTGTTCTCCACGAAGTGCATCACCTTGGTCTGTGCGCCGCCTGAGCAGTGCACCATGCCGTGGATGAGCGGACGCATCTGGTTGAGCACCTCCTTGATGATGGGGGCATAGGTGCGCGTGGCTGAGAGCACGAGGCGGCCGGCGTTGATGGGAGCGCCCGGCTCCATGTCCTCGAGATGGCGTGTGCCTGAGTATACGAGTTCGTCGGGAACGGCGGCGTCGAAGCTCTCGGGATACTTGCGGGCATAGTCCTTGCAGAACACATCGTGGCGTGCCGAGGTGAGGCCGTTGCTGCCCATGCCGCCGTTGTACGAGGTCTCGTACACAGCCTGGCCGTAAGAGCACAGACCCACAATCACGTCGCCGGCGGCGATGTTGGCATTGTTGATGACATCGGCACGGCGCATGCGGCAGGTGACTGTGGAGTCAACGATGATGGTGCGCACCAGGTCGCCCACGTCGGCAGTCTCGCCGCCGGTTGCATACACGCCCACACCCTGCTCGCGCAGCTCGGCGAGGAGCTCGTCGGTGCCGTTGATGATGGCCGAAATCACCTCGCCTGGCACGAGCATCTTGTTGCGTCCGATTGTTGACGACACCAGGATGTTGTCAGTGGCGCCCACGCAGAGCAGGTCGTCAATGTTCATGATGAGGGCGTCCTGGGCTATGCCGCGCCACACGGAGAGGTCGCCGGTCTCGCGCCAATAGATATAGGCGAGCGAAGACTTGGTGCCGGCGCCGTCGGCGTGCATGATGTTGCACATCTCGGGGTCGCCGCCCAGAATGTCGGGAATTATCTTACAGAATGCTTTGGGGTATAGTCCCTTGTCGATGTTCTTGATAGCGTTGTGGACGTCTTCTTTCGACGCCGAGACACCGCGGAGGTCATATCTGCCCATGTTTCTAAGTTATATGTTTAATTTGTTAGCAATTAACTGATTTACAATATCAATAGTCGTACAGCAGCTCAAAGTTGTCCAGTACGAGCGTTGCGCCGTTGCCGCCGGTGAAATAGTCGCCGTATTTGCTGGCAGAGGCGGTTATGAGGATGTACTTGGGCACACGCGAGGTGGAAGTGTACTTCAGTTCGAACTCGAAGGGAATGTAGTTCTCGATGGTCTGGCCGTACTCCACCTTGCCGTATGCCACCACGTAGGGGCCGTTCTCGTCGAAGAGCTGACGGTTGGAGGGACGTGTGCGTATCTCGAACGGTTCGTTCTGGTCAATGAGCGCGCACCAGACTATGCAGGTGTCGGGCTGGCCCTCGAGGTTCTCAAAGCCTTCTGACACAGAGGATATGGGTGCAGTGGTGTACTTCAGGTAGCCGCGCAACTTGGTGGGCCGCTGTGTGAACGGGCGGCCGAAGCTCAGGATGCCGTTGGTGCCGTCGGTGGCCACATACTTGCCCACGAATATGTTGCCGGCGGCAAGCTTGCCGAGCTTGCCTATGCCCACGAACTTGGTCTGCAGTTCGGCAGCAAGGCCCTGACCGTCAACTGTGTCCTCGGTGGGGATGGTATTGCTGGGGCCGAGTGTGGTGGCACCCTTGTTGCCGGTTCCCCAGTAGGGTTCGCCGTCCTGGGCCCACGGGCACCAGATCTTGCCGTCGAGCCACCATGAGTCGAAGTCCATGTTGGGGGGCTGCACGGCCGAGCCGGTGGTGAAGGTCATGGTCTGGCCGTAGTCCTCGCCGCTGACAGCGCGAGTCTCGTAGGTGGTCATGGGGTCGAGATGGCGCAGGCAGGCATGGAATGAGCCGCCGTCGTTCTCCAGCCATTGGGCAGGAGCGTCGGTCCACATTTCAGTGCCTTGGAGACGATACTGCACGCCATAGGGAGCACCGGCCTCAGTGGCTCCGTATACCCAGGCCACCGATGTCCAGGCGTCAACGCTCAGGGTCGACACCTTTTCCTCGGTCTGGTCGATGAAGATGGTCCAGGTTTCGCGACGTCCGAAGTTGGTGACAACCACCTGGACTGGATGCGAGAAGTCAACCACCTTGCCCTCGAGGTCGGGGTTCATGGTGGAACCGTCAGCACCAAGCTTGATGCTCAGCACCTTGAGGTTGGCAAGGTCCGTGCTCTCCGACACAGACGCCACAACGCGGCGCGCGGGAACATCGATGACCGATTGTCCTATCTGGCCCGAAACGGTGAAATAGCGCTCAATGTTCTGAACGGCCTGGATGGTCCATTCATAATCATAATAGAGATGCAGATTAACCTTGAACGGCTCCGAGAGGTCAATGGGCGATGCCAGCACGTTGCCCACCACCTCGGCGTCGGGCGACGACAAGGTGTAGTTGGCCACGTTGACGCTGTAAATGTCGGCCTGCTCGGGCAGATACACTGTCACCACATGGTTTACGGAGTCAATCTTGGCTCCCTGCTCCTCGCCCACCACGGCAAACTGCGTGAAGTTGACCTGGATGTGGGGATAGGGAATGTCGTTGGTCAGACAGCCAGTCAGCGCTGTGAGAAGCACGGCGGAGACTGCCACGAGCCATGTGCGTATGTTATATTTAAATAATGTAGTCTTTTTCATATCACCACCATCATGCCGAAGTTGATATTAAAGATGTTGAAGCGGAAATTGGCACCGCTGGAGAAACGCGTGCCCTCGTCCGTGCCGTCGGTAACCTGGTGCTCCCTGCGCCACTTCAGACCGAACACGCCAAACGAGATGTTGAAGGCTATGTTCTCCTGGATGAACACACACAGGCCGGGGCTGAAGTTGAGCGACACCTGGGTGATCGTGGTGTTGGTGGTCTTGGGCTCATCGTTGTAGATGCGTTTGAACCGCGAAGAACCGGTCTGGAACATGAGGTCGACCTCATTGAACACGCCGAAACGCCGTTCGTTGCCCAGTCCCACATAGTTGCGGTAGAATGTGCCCATAGCATAGGTCTCGTTCACGTAGCTCACGTCGCGGATGCTGAAATTGAGGTCGTCGTCGAAGTCGACAGCCAGACTGCCCAGGTCGCCCGTGCCTCGCGAATATTTCACCTTGAGGCCGACCGACTGGTTGTGGCGTATGAAGTAGCTCACCGTGGGATTGATGGAGTAGATTTTGCCACCGAAGTCCAGGTCCTTGAGCAGGTCGAGCACCTGCACATCGTCGGTGTTGAGCTCGCCGTAGTTAGCGGTCAGGCCGATGGCCCACTTGCCTTTGGGGATGTAGAGATAGTTGAACAGTCCGCGGTCATAGCGGCCGAAGTTGTGCTCGGGCAGAATTACCGACACCGTGTCGCTGCCCACTATCACGCGCTCGTTCTCGAGATTCTGGCGGCGCTCCACGGCCACCGAATCCTTGCGCACCACTATCTGCGCATTGGCGTCGGCGGGAGCCAGGGCGCACACGGCCAGTGCCGAAGCACCGACGAGCCTTGCCATACTGTGTAAGATTGTCTTCATAGCCGTGTCAGATATAGAATGTGCAACCAAAAGTTATCGAAAACAGGTTAACGCGGAAGTTGGCCGACTTGGTGTTGCGGTTGGCAACATAGATCTGGTCAGTGACGGAGCGCGTGTGGCGGTATCCGAAACCGAGCACGCCCACGTTCACCTCGATTGCCGAGTAGTTGTTCAGAAACATCACAAGGCCGGGAGCGAGGCCGATGTCTAGCGAGAAGTTCTTCTCAAACGTGCCGGTGAAGTCAATACCCGAGCCCTTCTCGAGCTTGGACTGGCCGCCGCCGAACTGCATCTGCACCTCGTTGAAAAGTCCGAAGCGGGTGGACTTGCCCAGCGACAGATAGTTGCGGAAGCAGGCGGTGCCGTAGTAGTTATGGCTGATGGAATACAGATGGTCCACATCGTACTTGGTGTCGGAACCGAGCACCAGCGATGCGGCATCGAGCTTGGTGCGCGAGCGCGAGTAGGCAAAACGACCGCCGGCGGCAAGGTTGTCCTTGAATGAGTAGAGCACCATGGGGCTCACCTTGAAGGTGTAAGTGTCGCCGTTAAGGTTCTCAACGATGAGGAACTGGTAGTTGTCCTGCGAGGACTGCGAATAGCTCACACTGATGCCGGTTATCCACTGTCCTTTGGGCACGAATGACACATTTTCTATATCGCGCCTAAACTGTTCCTGCGCCCGTGCCTGGGGCGTTGCCAGGGCCGTTGCCACAAGCAGCGCGGCCGCCGTGGGGCGCAGAAGCCTTCTCAGCAAACCTATAAGGGGTGATTTGTTAGCCATTTCGTAGTTGATGATTGATCTTTTAGTATGAGAATGTCAGATTCTGAATCCAGAGCGCACTTCCCGTCATACGGCCATAGGCAGGCAGCGCCGTGACAGGCACATCGGCGTCGTCGCCGTCCAGACCGTGATGGCTGCTCAGGAACATCAGCTTCAGATGGGTTGGTTTCAGATTGTATGTTTTGTAATCCAGTGGCATGTTGAAAGCCTTGTAGTCAGGCGAGGTGCGGAACGTGACGCTCGCTGTGGCAATGGTCACCTCTGTGCCGTCAGCCCTGCGGGCCACCAGCTCCAGCTTGGCCACGCCGTAGTCCGAAGCGTCGGTGAGGTCGGGCAGATACTTGAAGTATCCGTTCAGTCCCGACGGACGGGTGGTGAACGGCACGCCCTGCTCTATGGTTTCAGCGTCGGTCTCGGCATTGTAGCCATAGCTGCCGAGCCAAAAACGGCCTGCCGACTTATGGGCCACGCGCGGCGCCACATTGCTGTAGTCGAGCACATTGCCCGGCTGCTGCACATAGTCGGCAATGGCAGGGCCGTTATGGTCCCATGCCGCCGAGCGCACGCATATCGCCTTGTTGTCCAAGCCCTCGAGCGACTCGATCCAGGCCGTTGGCTGCATGTACCAGCTGTTGTGGCGGGCGCTGCCCTTGTAGAAAGTCTTGGCGTTCTCGTTGGCCCAGTGCTCTTTGGGCCAGTCCACACGCACATCGGTGTAGTTCTGGCGGTTAACAACCGGGGCGGTGGTGGCGGAGAAACGGCCTCCGCACGGCAGCCCCTTGTAGTCAATGACCGTTTTCCAGTCGGTGAAGTTGCCCGAGGGCACTCCCTCGGCCTTCTCGGTGCTGACCGACATCTCAATGAGCGGCTCGGTGCCGCTGAGCATGCCGGTTATCTTATAGTTCCTGTCGGGAGTCAGACCGTTGATGATCACGGCTCCGCTGTCGGGGTCGCGGAGCCATACCGATGCCGGGACGCCGTCAACGGTGAAGCGCACCTGGTTCGCGATGCGGCTGAGAGCCTGTGCGCGCAGTTCGGTGTCGGTCAGACCCTTTATATCCGTGAACCATATTATGGCTGTGGTGGCGAACGGGTCCAGACTGTAAGTGACCTGCGGGTTGACACGCTTGATCACCGTCTCGGCACGCTGCATGCCCAGATAGCTCACCGCCACGGGCACATCGGCAGAGCCCTCGGGCAGCTGCACGGTGATGGCAATCTGTTCGCCACCGTTCGAACGGGTGTTCCATTTCAGAATTGGGCAGTCCACGGTGTAGCGGCCGTCGGGACCGGCGGCATGGACTGCAAAGTCGGCCTCCTCGGCAGCGGTATGTCCGGCGTTGAGAACTATGGTGGCCTGGTCTATTCCGGTAACGGCGGCAGTGGTCTCTGCCACGTCGAGAGTCATGACCCTGGTGTTGACATTGAGCACCAGCGGCTCGGAGCAACGACCGGCCTGATCCACGAGCATGAGGCTGAAACAGCTTTTGGCGGTTGTCAGGGATGCGAGTTTCTCTATCATGTTGTTGAATTTGGCCTCCACCCTGCGGTGGTCGGCGCTCACCGAGTACTCAAAACCCACGTTGCGCACAAACTCCTCCATCTCGGCTGACATGTTGAGAAGGTCGAGGCTGAGTGAGGGCGCGACAGTGTCGCTGAACGCCTCGGACGAGCACGAAACCCATGCATGGGCTATGGGCAGACTGCCGGCCTGGCCGTTCATCACCACGGGCGCGGAGAGTGTGAGGCCCTCCACCACCGACAGGGTTTCGCCGGGGGTGAATCCTTGCGGAGTGGCCGTGGGCACTTTGCCGTCAAAAAGCTCGGGCGTGAGAGCCATGCTGCCTCCCGAACCGTTTAGGGCATAGGAAAGCGTTGAAGCATCGGCTTCAACGCTCATTGTGGTGCCGGCAGCGGCATGAGTCTCGGTCTGGGCAGGGAGGGCAAGCACCACACTGCGGCCGCCGCCATCGGCTACGCGGGCATAGAAGCGAGTCACACCCGGTTTGAGGAATGCCACAGTGTCGGCTCCCGCCACGTCCATGTAGCCATACTTCTCGCTGAAAAGCGTGAGTGCCTCCACGGCTCTGCCACTGCGGCTCAGCTTCAGGAGCGCGTCGGCGGGGCGGACGGAAACCTCCACCTCGGCATGCTCGTCAGGTTGGAGCATGAAGGTCGACTCGCCGGCAAAGTCAGGAGCGGCCTCGGAAGCACGTCCTGAGAGGCGTGCGGTGTATTCGCCGGCCATGTAGCTCTGCTGGGAAGCTCCAAACTGGGCGAGTTTGTCCCAGGTGTGGGAATAAGGGCCGCTGGTCAGAGTCAGCGACAAATCATCCATCAAAGGTATGTCCTTCTGCTCAAGCGTGTATTTGCTGCCGTCGGGCATGGCGAAAGTGGCATCGCCAACGGGATGTATGCTGATGTAGCCCTGTCGGGTAGAGATGCTGTTCTCGTCGGTGGAGCAGGCTGTGAAAGCCCATGCAGCCACCGTGGCCGCAGCCATACCTAATATTTTGCTGATTAGTCTTTCCATTGAAGGTTCAAAGTTAGGGATTTTTTGCCATATAGACTCGAAGGTTGGGGAAAAATCGGCAGAAATTACTAATTTTGCACATAAAATATACGACAAGGCGGCCGGCAGCCCCCTCATTTCAGCTGCCCCGCCACCTTCCACAGCAGCATAAACACCCCCTACCCCACTATGGTATATCTTCAGGTTGAGGACCTAACGAAATCCTACGGCACCAGAATGCTCTTTGCCGATGTAACATTCGGCGTGAACGAGGGCGACAAGATAGGCATCATTGCCAAAAACGGCACCGGAAAGAGCACCATGCTCCGAATCATTGCCGGTTTGGAAAGCCCTGACAGCGGCAAGGTTACGCTGCGAAAGGACCTGCGCGTCACCATGGTGGAGCAGGAGCCGAAATTTCCGGAAGGGTGCACCGTGGCAACATCGGCACCGGAATACCCCGAAGGCTCGGAGCGCGCCATGCACTTCGAGCGCCTGGTGTCGCAGATGGGCCTTGACAGCCACCTTGCCGACCCGGTGACGCAGCTGTCGGGAGGCCAGCGCAAGCGTCTGGCCATTGCCCGAGCCATCGCTGCCGAGCCTGAGCTGCTCATCCTCGACGAGCCCACCAACCATCTGGACATCAAGACCATCGAATGGCTCGAAGGATTCCTGGGCCGGTCGCGCATGACCATCCTCATGGTGACCCACGACCGCTACTTCCTGGACCGCGTCTGCAACCAGATCATCGAGATAGACCGCGAGAGCATATACACCTACAACGGCAACTACGACTACTATCTGCGCCGCCGCGCCGAGCGCATCGAAGCCATGGGCGCCGAACTCGCCAAGGTGCGCAACACCCTGCGCCGCGAACAGGACTGGATGAGCCGTCAGCCCCAGGCCCGCGGCGGCAAGTCGCGCAGCCGCATCGACCGATTCTACTCGCTCAAGGAGCGCTCACAGATGAACCTCACCGAGAACAATGTGCGTCTGGAGGGCAACTCCACCTACATCGGCAACAAAATCTTCGAGGCTCACAACATTAGCAAGAGTTTCGGCGACAAGCTTATACTCAAGGACTTTGACTACATATTCGCCCGCTACGACAAGGTGGGCATAGTGGGTCCGAACGGCGTGGGCAAATCCACATTCATCAAGATGCTCCAGGGGCTCGTGGCTCCCGACTCGGGACACTTCGATGTGGGCGAGACAGTGCGCTTCGGCTACTACAGCCAGGACGGTTTCACCTTTGACCGCAACGTGAAGGTTATCGACGCCGTAAGCGCCATAGCCGACGAGATTGAGATGACCGACGGCACACAGGTTTCGGCCATGCAGTTCTTGCAGCGTTTCCTGTTCTCAGTGCCTGACCAGCAGAAATATATCCACACCCTCAGCGGCGGCGAGCTGTGCCGTCTGCACCTCGCCACAGTGCTTATGCGCCGGCCCAACTTTCTGATTCTCGACGAGCCCACCAACGACCTCGACATCGTGACGCTGGGCATCCTCGAGGAGTACCTGGCCGGTTTCAAGGGCTGTGTGATAGTTGTGAGTCACGACCGTTTCTTCCTGGACAACATTGTGGACCATCTGTTCGTGATGGAAGGCGACGGCACCGTGCGCGACTTTCCCGGCAACTACACCGAGTACCGCCAGTTCGTGCAGCAACAGTCGAAAGCTGTCTCCGACACAACCTCCAAGGCCAAAAGCGAGGGCACAGGCAAGGTGCGCATGCAGCCCAAGCCGGAGAAACTCACATTCAAAGAGCGCAAGGAGTTCGAGGCGCTGACCGCCGAAATCGAAGCGCTGACCGCCGAGCGAGCCGAGCTCGAGGCGCTGTTCAACAGCGGCCAACAGATTGCCGACATCGCCGAGCGCGCACGCCGCTATGACGAAGTGAAGAATCTGCTTGACGACAAGGAGATGCGCTGGCTCGAACTGTCGGAAAAAGCTTAAACTGCACCACAACGATGGACAACACGATAATACGCAAAGGCACCGTGGCCGACGCCGCCAGGGTGGCCGAAATATACAACCACTATGTGCGCACCAGCCCGGTGATTTTCTCAAACACCGAGCTGACCGCCGACGAAATGGCCGCGAAAATAGAGCGTCTCAGGCTCGGAGACCCGTTCCCGTTTTCCGTGGCCGTCGACGAGGCTTCGGGCCAGGTGGCGGGTTACTGTTATGCACACCTGTGGCAACCGGACGCCGTCTACTCCCGTTCGTGGGAGATCACCATATACCTCGCGGCCGACACCGGTGGACGCGGCATAGGCACAGCTTTGCTCGGCCGCATGATCAGCGAATGCAGGGAGCTGGGCGCACACACCCTGGTGTCGTTCGTCACCCGCGGAAACACGCCGTGCGAGCGCCTGCACACCTCCGCCGGCTTCCGCCTGGTGGGCGTGGTGGAACAGAGCGGCTTCAAGTTCGGCAAATACTATGACGACGCCATCTACCAGCTGATTCTCTGAATCTTCAACACAAGCACACCCATTACCTTTATACTTACACATGAAAATACTGCACACATCCGACTGGCACATAGGCCATCAGCTCTACGGACATGAGCGCGCAGAGGACCATGCCCACGTTTTCAACCAGATAGCCGAGATTGTGGCTCAGGAAAAGCCCGACGCCATGGTGGTCAGCGGCGACGTGTTCCATACCGCCATCCCCACCCTCCAGGCACAGAAACAACTGGTGGAATACCTGATCAGCATACAGAACGCACATCCGGGCATGACAACCGTGGTCACCGCCGGAAACCACGACGGCCAGGCTCGCCTTGCCGCCCACGAGGACCTGTGGAAACTGGCCCGGGTCAAAGTGGTGGGCGCAATGCGACGCCACGAGACGGCGGCGGAACTTGTAGACGACATCCTGGTGGACATAGACGGCAAGGGCTGGATTCTCGCCCTACCCTACACCCCAACCTCGCGGCTGACCTCCGAATTTTTCGCCGACATTGCAGCCGAGATTGGCCGCCGCAACACCGCAGGCCGTCCGGTGGTGTACATGGCCCACGCCACGGTGCGCGGGTGCAACTTTCGCGGCCACGACAATGCGTCAGAGAAGCTGGTGGGCGGACTGGAAAGCGTGTCGTCGGCAGTGTTCGGCGACGGATACGACTACTTGGCCCTCGGGCATATCCATGTGGCTCAGACACTTAACGACAACAGCAGAATACGGTATTCGGGCACACCGCTCGCCATCAACTTTGACGAACCCGTGGCGCACACGGTGAGCATAGTGGAGATAGGCGACGACCACAGCGTGAACATCCGCGAGGTGCCGCTCTCCCAGAAGCGCCCGCTGGTGACCATAGGCGGTCCCGACGGTCAGGAGTGGGACCAGGTCAAGGAAATCCTGGAAGCATACATGGCCAACCCCGAAGCCGCCGGCATCAAGCCCGGGTCGTTTGTGCGTCTCAATGTGTCGCTTGACGCCGACGGCGCCATTCCCGCCGATGCCGAAAACGAGGCGCGGCAAATCATCGAGGGGGCGGGATGCCACTTCTGCCTCATCAACGCCATACGCAAGGACACTGCCAAGGCCAGCCTGGAGCACCGTATGATGACAGTGAGCGAGCTGCAACAGATTTCGCCTCTTGAGATTGCCAAGCTTCACTATATGGACAAATTCGACAACAAGGCCATGCCGCAGGACCTTCAGGACATGTTCACCGAGGTGATGAACGCCATTGCCAACGGCGCCAACGAAGAATCCGAGTAACGACCTTTCATCTACATTACAGCTATGAAAATCAAGCAACTCACCATACACAATCTGGCATCGTACACCGATGTCACTATTGACTTCGACGCCGAGCCGCTGAAATCGGCCGACGTGTTTCTCATCTCTGGCTCGGTAGGCTCCGGCAAATCCACCATACTTGACGCCATCACTCTGGCACTCTTTGCGCGCACACCGCGATTCGGAAACACGGACAAACGCGGAAGCGGCAGCAAATTCGACGATATCGGCTTGGACAAGCCCATCCACATGGTCAGACGCGGCGAGAAAACAGGATTCGCCAAGCTGACATTCGAGGCCGACGGCCGTGACTACGAGGCCGAATGGTCGGCGACAGGCAGCAAGGAGTCGCACTCCCTAACGGATCTGGGAACCAAGGAGGTGTTCACGGGCAGAGACGACGCAGACAGCATGATAACCAGGCTCATAGGTGTGAACTTTGAAGAATTTTGCCGTACCACCATGCTGGCCCAGGGCGAATTCTCGAAGTTTCTGAAGAGTTCGAGCGACGAGAAATCGCGCATTCTCGAGAAAGTGACCGGCGCAACCATATTCCAGAAGATTGGCGAGCGAATCTTTGCGATAACCTCAGGCAAAAAGAGCACCACCAAAGAGGCGAAAATAGCCATGGACAGCATCAACGTGCTCAAGGCTTCAGAAATAAAGGAGAGAGAAAGAACCATAAACAGATGCGGCAAAGAGAAAGCATCAGCCGACAAACAGAGCCAGGAACTTCAGACAGACCTCCAATGGCTCAAAGCCCATGAGAAGCTGAAAAAAGCTTCGCTGGAGGCTAACGGAACCCTGGAAAAGGCCATGGCGAAGCGTGACGATAAATATGACGAAGCCGTCAGCTGCATCCGTGACTATGACAATTCTACAGACATTCGCGGCACTCTCAGCTCCCTGCACAGCGAAACGACAACACGCGATGCCGCACAGAGGAATCTGGATGAATATCGCGAAACTTTCGGCGAGTTGCTCGGCAACATTGAGCACATACGCCGCCACGTCAATGAGGACAAATCGGCTCGCAACATACTGGCCGACAAGCTCCGTGAGGACAAACCTTACGATGCTGTTCTTGGCAAGGCCGACACCATAGCCACCAACCTCAGAAACGGCATTCTGAACTCCGAGCGCGAAAAGTCCAAACTCGAAGAGGCGGCCACTGTCAGGCAAGACCTCAATGACCGGCTGGAGCCTGCACTCAATGTTGCTAACGAGAAGTTTGATGCAATTGACAAACGCATCAACGCGATGCTCGAGGAGGAAGACCGCCTGGACAATACCGCAGAGTATGTCAACCGCGCCGCCATACGCAGCGACTTCGGACAAAAGACGCAGGAAAAGAGCAACCTTGAAAAGGCCGCCGATGCGTTTGACGCCGTCTTCGACGCCGAGAATGAGGCCGCAGGCACGGCCTCGCAGATTGAAACACTGAAAGTGGACGTCGCCAATGCCGAGTCTGCCATCAAAGACAAAGCACTTGAAGTCAGCAAATTGTCTGCCATAGCCAAGGCCGCCAAGGATTATTATGAAACGGTGGCGATGTCGGCCTCCGATGCTGCGGAGTCGCTACGTGCAGCCCTGGAAGTGGGCGACCCGTGCCCGGTGTGCGGACGCACCATCGAGCAGCATCTGCCCGTTGAAGCCACCATTCTTCAGCTCGTCAAAAACGCCAAAGAGAAGCTCGGACTGGCAGAGGACAATTTCAAGAATGCCAACAAGGACCTGTCGGACGCCACAACCGCCAAAGCCGTGAAAGAAAATGAGCTCAAGACGGCAAACGGCGCCCTGGACAAACTAAAGCGCAGCCTTGAAGCCGGCAAGGCCGATCTGCAACACAAGCTATCGGGCTGCAACTCGCTCAAAAGTGTTCCAACCATTAACCGGCAAGCAGTTGAGACCGCCGTAAAAAACGTGGAGACTGAACTGAAAACGCTCAGAACATCAATCGAAAAGGCCGATGAAATAGAAAACGCCATCCGCAAGCTGAAAGCTGAAATCAAGGCTGAAAAGCAGAACAAGACTGCGGCAAAGGAGGCTCTGGACAGAGCCAAAGAAAACGTGGACGATGCCGTAAAGCACCTGAATGCTCTCAACGGCGAAGCAAAGGCATTCAGTGCTTCCGCCGCCGAGAACTTCGCCCAGGCCAAGGAGCTGCTTGCGCCGTGTCCCGACTGGCAGCGACAGGCCCAGGAGGATGCCGCAGCCTTCGCCGATCGCATCCTGGAGCGCAAGAAATGCCATGACGCCATGGCAGCCAACCTGGCAGAGCTTGAAGCGGCCATCAAGGCCAATGAAGCGAGCGCAAACCGACGACGGGACATCTGCAACCGCCTTGTCGCCACCAATCCTTCATGGGCTGATGTGGCGCCCGATGCCGGTGCCGCAGACATAGCCGACAACGTCTACGACACCCTCGGCGAAAACGCCAACAAACAGACGGCCATACTCAATCGCGCCATCGATAACATTGCCACTCACCAGAAGAAACTGGATGAATACAGCCGCACCGACGGGGCTCTGCCATCCGCACGCCTTGAGGAGCTCAACAAGCTGACAGGTGCCGAGATAGGCGAGATGCGCACATCCGTCGGAAACATTGACCAGGCAGCCAGCAACGCGCTCGCGCTTGCCGGCCGCTGCTCCGGTGAACTTAAAGCTCATGACGCATCCATGCCCAAAAGCCTGAAGTCGGCTGACGGCAACGCCGAAACGCCCACCGCCAAATCGCTGGAACTGCGCATCACAGACCTGAAGCTGTACATCGAGAACTGCAACCAGGAAATCGGCCGACTCCAGGGCGAGCTCGCCAACAACGAGATCCTGGCCAAGCAGAAGGAGACAGCCAAAGAGCACTACGAGCAGTGCAAGGAGCAGAGCGACAGGTGGAGCGTGCTGTCGGGCATCTTCGGCGACAAAACGGGCAAGGGATTCCGCGAAATTGCCATGCGCTATGTGACCGACACACTCATAGTCAAGGCCAATTCCTACATGAAAACCCTCACAAACCGCTACACCCTGGCGGTGGACCGTGGCAACTACAACATCCTGGTGCTCGACGCCTACCAGGGAGGTGCCGCCCGCCTGGCCAAGACCATATCCGGCGGCGAAACCTTCCAGGTGTCGCTGGCACTGGCGCTCGCCCTGTCGGACATGGGAGGCAACTGCTCGAGCAACATCCTGTTCATCGACGAAGGCTTCGGCAGCCTCAGCGGCGCCGAACTCGACAACGCCATCACCACCCTGCGCAGCCTGCGCGGCCTGGGCCGGCGTGTGGGCATCATCAGCCACATTCCTGAGGTTGCCGAACAGATTCCCGTTGCCATCCGCGTCAACCGCCAGAGCAACGCCTCAACCTCGGAAGTCAGCGTCGATGGCTGACACAAGACCGCTTAGGGAGACTGGAAAGGTTAATCTATGTTAAATATCAGACACATGGTGAACAAAATACTCGCCTTGTGCGTATATTTGTAAGCTGTTAGCGCCAAGAGAGGTGCTACGGCACACACCAAATCCACGGGGCTGACTGGCTTTGACAGCGTGTAGAGGTGGTGTGTAAGCGTGCAGAGCCATGATACTTGACCTCTTAAAACTCAGCATCGACTTCTTTTAAATGGCGAAAACAACTACGCTCTCGCTGCCTAATCGAAGCACAGTAGATTAGCTTTATCCCTGCAACAGTTGCGGGGACGAGACATCGCCCGACCGCCCTTTTTCCGAGGCAGGTCGAACCGGCGGTGCAGGTATATCGGGAATAGTCAGTGCGGCGCTTCGACGCACCGATGAAACCTTATCGAAGATAAGGCCCGGTTTGGGCGTCCCGCCCTGGCCGAGCTCGAAAACCAATCGGAGACTACGCACGTAGAAAGCACATTAGTTCCACGTTTGGACGAGGGTTCAACCCCCTCCAGCTCCACTATGGCGACACGCCTTTAAGCGTCATAGAGCGCCACAAGACATCAAATCCGCTGTTTTCCAATGCTTTTGGACACAGCGGATTTAATCTTTTCAATCAAAGAAATATCACGAAACGC
>JAXJRL010000102.1:0-6700 GCA_036310635.1 Muribaculaceae bacterium
TCTGTGCGTGTGAGGTCGGAAACCGTGCCGCCGTTCTTGATCACCTGGGCAAAGAGGTCGATGCGCTTGTCCACGCCCTCGAAGCCGACAGCCTGGGCGCCGAGCAGACGGCCGGAGCCGGGCTCGAACACCACCTTGATGGAGACGGGAGTGGCTCCGGGATAGTAGCCGGCGTGCGAATTGGGGTGGATGGTGGCGGTGAGATAATCCTTGCCGGCCTGGCGGAGACGCTTGGCGGCCAGACCGGTGGCGGCGACAGTGAGGTCGAACACCTTGGCGACGGAGGTGCCGATGGCGCCCTCGTAGCGTACGTGGTCGCCCTCCACCATGTTGTCGGCTACGATGCGCGCCTGGCGGTTGGCGGGGCCGGCGAGGAAGTTCATCCAGGGCTCGCCGTTTTCGGGATGGGGATACTCGATCACATCGCCCACGGCATAGACATCGGGGGCGGAGGTGCGCAGGAACTCGTCGACAACTACGCCTCCACGAGCGCCGGTGGTGAGACCGGCATCGACGGCGAGCTTGTTGGCGGGACGGACGCCTATGGAGAGGATCACCATGTCGGCGGCTACCTTGCGGCCGTCGGCGAACGACACCTCGAGACCGTCGCCAGCCTGTGCGAAGCCGCTGACGGCAGTGTTGAGATAGAGACTCACGCCCTTCTGCGCAAGATGCTGGTGGACGAACTGGGCCATGGAGAAGTCGATGGGGGCCATAACCTGGTCAGACATCTCGACCACGCCTACCTCGGCGCCGGCATCGTGCAGATTCTCGGCCATCTCGAGACCGATGAAGCCGCCGCCGATGACCAGTGCGCGCTTCACCCGGTGGTCGGTCATGTACTGCTTGATGTGGTCGGTGTCGGAGACATTGCGCAGAGTGAAGATGCCGGGCAGGTCGATGCCGGGCAGGTTGGGACGGAAGGCGACGGCGCCGGGAGAGAGCAGAAGCTTGTCGTATGACTCGGAGTAGACCTTGCCGTCGGCACCACGGACCGAGACCGACTTGGCGGCAGGGTCGACGGAGAGCACCTCGGAGTTGACGCGCACGTCGATGTTGAATCTGCGGGCGAAAGCCTCGGGAGTCTGGACGAAGAGCTTGTCGCGGTCGGCGATGACGCCGCCGATGTAGTAGGGCAGGCCACAGTTGGCATAGGAAATGTAGGGGCCCTTCTCGAACATGATAATGCTGTCGGATTCGGAAAGGCGACGAATGCGTGCTGCTGCGGTGGCTCCTCCGGCCACACCGCCGATGATGAGGTGTTTCATTGGGTTAAAGTGTCTTTTGTGAGGTGTTAATTGATTTTTGTGCAAATTTACGGCCTCAATGATAGATGTGCAACTGATTTGTGCTATCTTTGCATAGATAAAATCTATCAGCATCATGACCCTGCAACAATTGAGATACATAATGGCGGTGGACAAATACCGCAGTTTCGCCCGGGCCGCCGACCACTGCGGAGTGACGCAACCCACACTCAGCAAGATGGTTGCCAATCTGGAAGAAGAGCTGGACGTGCGCATCTTCGAGCGCACCAACAAGAGCGTGGCGCCGACAGACATGGGCCGGAAGATACTGGCGCAGGCGTCGATAGCCGTAATGGAAGCCGGGCGAATCACTGAAATCGTCAACGAGGCCCGCGGGGAAGTGGGCGGCAATCTGCGGCTGGGCGTGGGGCCGAGCATAGCGCCCTACATCCTGCCGAAGTTTATACACGGATTTGTGGCCGAATGTTCAGCGGTGAACCTCAGCGTGGAGGAGATGCGTTTCGAGGCGATGAGCGTGGCCCTGCTGACCGGTCAGATGGACATCGGCATCGCCATCGGCGGCCACCGGGTGGACGGTCTGCTTGAGATACCGCTCTACGAGGAGCCGTTCTGGCTGTACATCTCGGAGGAGAGCCGCGGAGTGATGCCGGAGTTTGACCCCGAACGACTGCGCAAGGAGAGCATGTGGGTGATGAAAGAGGCCCACTGCATGCGCGAGAGCGCCTTCAGCTTCTGCAAGGCCCGTAGCCTGGGCACACACATCTACGAGGCCGGCAATATCGACACCCTGATCCGTGTGGTCGATGCCAACGGCGGCTACACCATCATCCCCGAGATGCACCTGCCGCTGCTCAGTGAACAGCAGCGGCAGAATGTGCATCGGCTGGGGGCGGAATATAAGAGTATGCGCCAGGTGTCGATGTACATACGCCACGACTACGTGCGCGAGGGCATGCTCAACGCTGTTGCCGAGGCAATTCGCGGCATAATACCGGCAGGGATGGTGCGCAGCCGCGGCCGCATACGCATATAAATCAGAATGTAATAGAAGAAAGGCGGCAGCCGGGGGTGCCGGCTGCCGCCTTTGTAAGGGAGGGGTTTGTTGTTGCTTGGGAGTGGGAGAGAGGGAAGAGGGGAGAGGGAAGAGGGTTGGGGGGCTGGGGAGAGGGTTGGGGGGTTAGAGTTGGGTGTCGGGGTTGAGGTTTTTGCTCTCGATGTCTTTGAAGTAGCGGTAGGTGGCTACTTTGAGCTCGGCGCAAGCGTCTTCGTCGGCAACGATGAGGGCGTGCTGGTGCATCTGGAGTGCGGAGATGGTCCACATCTGTGAGATGCCGCCTTCAACGCCGTGCTTGAGGGCGCGTGCTTTGTTGTGGCCGTTGACGATGAGGAGGACGCTCTTGGCAGCCATGATGGTGCCAACGCCTACGGTGAGGGCGGTGCGGGGCACGAGGTTGACGTCGTTGTTGAAGAAGCGCGAGTTGGCGATGATGGTGTCCTGGGTGAGGGTTTTCATGCGAGTGCGCGAGGTGAGGGAGGAACCCGGCTCGTTGAAGGCGATGTGGCCGTCGGGGCCTACGCCGCCGAGGAAGAGGTCGATGCCGCCGTAAGAAGCGATTTTCTCTTCGTAGCGCTTGCACTCAGCGATGGGATCTTCGGCGTTGCCGTTGAGGATGTTTACGTTCTCGGGCTTGATGTCGATCTGGTTGAAGAAGTTGGTCCACATGAAGGTGTAGTAGCTCTGCTCGTGGTCGCGGGGAATGCCGCAGTACTCGTCCATGTTGAAGGTAACGACATTCTTGAAGGAAACCTTGCCCTCCTTGTTGAGCTTGATGAGAGCGCGGTACATGCCGAGGGGCGAGCTGCCGGTGGGGCAACCGAGAACGAAGGGATGCTCGGGGGTGGCGTTGGATTCGTTGATACGGGCAGCCACGTAGTTTGCAGCCCACTGCGATACCTGGTCGTAATTGGGTTCGATGATAAGACGCATTGTATGAAAGATTTATAAGGTTGATTTTAAGATTGTCAGGGTGATAAGGGCGCTGGCATGGTTAACAGCGATACAAAAGTAGTGAAATTATGCGAGATAAGAGGACAAAGGAGTGGAAATTTTTGAGGCGGGGAAGGTTGATGTTATAAAATGTTAAAATTGGGAGTAGAAACAGTGAAAATGCGACAAATATTTTTAATTTTGTGAAACAGAAATACAAACATTAATAAGTGAATCATAGGTTAAAGGTGCGGCCGCTTGCGATGAGTAGCCGCATTTTGTTGTCAAATATAAAAGTGAAACGATGACAGAGAAACTCCAGCTGAGGGTAAATCCCGACCAAGCATACGATATGGACCGCCTACGCCAGGCCGTGAGCAGCCAGATGGGCATAAAGCAGGACCGTCTGAAGGCAGTGACGCTGCACAAGCGGTCGATTGACGCCCGCCAGCGCCGTGTGGTGGTCAACGTGACTGTGACCGCGCATGTGGACGCCATAGACCCGAATGTGAGCGTTGCCAGCCCCGTGGAATACAAGCCCGTGGCTGCTGATGCCAAGCAGGCCGTGGTTGTTGGCGCGGGCCCGTCGGGCCTGTTCGCGGCGCTGCGGCTGATAGAGCTCGGCGTGCGCCCGGTGGTGCTGGAGCGCGGCAAAGACGTGGACAGCCGGAGGAAAGACCTGGCGGCTGTGAGCAGGACGGGAGTGGTGGACTCCAACTCCAACTACTGTTTCGGCGAAGGCGGCGCAGGTGCCTATTCCGACGGCAAACTGTACACCCGCAGCAAGAAACGCGGGCCTGTGGAGAAGATACTGAACATATTCCACCAGCACGGCGCGCAGGCCGAGATACTGATAGACGCACATCCCCACATAGGCACCGACCGCCTGCCCGAGGTGATCAAAGCCATACGCAAGACCATTGAGCGCTGCGGGGGCACGGTGAAATTCGGAGCACGCGTGGAGAGCCTGCTGACCGAGGACGGCCGCGTGACAGGCGTGCGGCTGGAAGACGGCAGCGAGGAACACGGCCCCGTGATACTTGCCACGGGGCACTCGGCACGCGACGTGTACCACATGCTCCGGGACAGCGGCATAAAGATAGAAGCCAAAGGCATAGCCGTGGGCGTGCGCCTGGAGCACCCTCAGCAGCTGATAGACAGCATACAGTACCACAATCCGAAGGGCCGCGGCCAGTGGCTGCCGGCTGCGGAATACAGCATGCTGCGCAGAGTGGCCGACAGGGCCGTGTACTCCTTCTGCATGTGTCCGGGCGGATTCATCATCCCGGCGGCGAGCGCACCCGGCCAACTGGTGGTGAACGGCATGTCGCCGTCGAACCGCGGCACGCGCTGGGCCAACTCGGGAATGGTGGTGGAAGTGCTGCCCGAGGACATACCCGGCGACGATCCGCTGAAGATGATGCACTATCAGGAGAAGATAGAAAGCGACTTCTATGCCGACTCGGTGAAAGCAGGCGAGGCGACCGTGGGACAGAACGCGCCGGCGCAGCGAATGCTTGACTTTGTGGAAGGCCGTGAAAGCAAAAGCCTGCCGGCAACATCGTACGCACCGGGCATACATCCGGCACGCATGGACCAGCTGCTGCCCGAGGCCATCTGGAGCCGCCTGAGAGAAGGATTCCGACAGTTCGGACAGGCGAGCAAAGGCTTCCTGACGAACGAGGCCGTGATGATAGGGTGCGAAACGCGCACCAGCGCACCCGTGCGTGTTCCCCGCGACAGGGAGAGCCTGCGGCACGTGGAAGTGGCAGGGCTGTATCCTTGCGGCGAGGGAGCCGGATACGCCGGAGGCATCGTGTCGGCGGCCATTGACGGCGAGAATTGCGCGAGCGCGCTGGCTGAGGGGCTTTGATAGCTATTATAGCTCTTATAGCTTTTATAGCTCAGATGGCTTTGGGGTCAGTGGGATGAGGGGGTGCGTGTGGCGTGGTCGAAGCAGGCCACGTGGCGCTCCATCATATAATCTATCAGAGTGTCGTTGGCGCAGATGATGTCGTCGAGCTTGCGGGCGTAGGTGGCGAAGTCGGTTACGGGCTCGCGGGCCACGCCAGAGGCCTGGGCCGCCTTGACGATTTCGGGAGTAACCTCGGTGAGCAGGCGACGGTCGAAAGGCTTGGGGAGAATGTATTCGGGACCGAAAGCCAGAGAGGGCAGACCGTAAGCCTCCTTGACCTTTCCGGGGACAGGACGATGGGCCACAGCGGCAATGGCGATGGCGGCGGCCTTCTTCATCTCCTCGTTGATGCGTGTGGCGCGACAGTCGAGCGCGGCGCGGAAAATGTAAGGGAAGCCGAGCACATTGTTGATCTGGTTGGGATAGTCGGAACGGCCGGTGGCCATGATGATGTCGGAGCGGCTTGCCATAGCCTCCTCGTAGGCAATTTCGGGGTCGGGGTTGGCGAGAGCGAAAACTATGGGCTTGGGCGCCATGGAGCGCACCATGTCGGGCGTGAGAACATTGGCGACAGAGAGGCCCACGAACACATCGGCGCCGCGGACAGCGTCGGCAAGCGAGTGGATGTTGGTGCGCGTAGTGGCAAATTCGCGCTTGTGAGAGTTGATGTCGGTGCGCGAGACCGTGATTGGTCCTTTGCTGTCGCACATCACTATATTCTCGCGACGGAGGCCGAGGGCGCAGTATAGACGCGCGCAGGCATTGGCAGCGGCGCCTGCGCCATTGATGACCATGCGTGCCGAGGCAATGTCCTTGCCCTGCAGCTCGAGAGCGTTGAGCAGACCGGCGGCAGATATGATGGCCGTACCGTGCTGGTCGTCGTGCATGATGGGAATGTTGCACTCCTCGACCAGACGCTGTTCGATTTCGAAACATTCGGGAGCCTTGATGTCCTCAAGGTTGATGCCGCCGAAAGTGCAGGCTATGGAGCGGACCGTGTCGATGAAACGGTCGGTGTCCTTCTGGTCTATTTCAATGTCGTAGGCATCGATGCCGGCAAAAATCTTGAAAAGCATGGCCTTGCCCTCCATGACCGGTTTTGACGCCTCGGCGCCGATGTTGCCCAGGCCGAGGACGGCAGTGCCGTTGGAAATGACAGCCACGAGATTGCTGCGGTTGGTATAGGAGAACGCTGCGTCAGGGTTCTTTTCGATTTCCAGGCAGGGATAAGCCACGCCGGGAGAGTATGCAAGCGATAGGTCGGCAGGAGAATCGAAAGCCTTGGTGGGGATGGTCTCCATCTTGCCGGGAGAGGGGAAACGATGGTATGCGAGCGCGTCGGAGCGAAGTTTGTTGTCCATTATATATAGAAATTACTGGTTATTCTGGCTATTCTAAAAAAGAAAACAACTCCGAAAGCGGCGTTGTTTTCAGAAGCGTCGTAAAAAATGGGGTAGGGTGGGAAGGATTACTTCTTGCCCTTCTTGGCGGCGTCGAGATCCTTGAGCAGAGATTCGACAGCGGTGCGCA
>JAXJRL010000103.1:0-3968 GCA_036310635.1 Muribaculaceae bacterium
GATTCATCTCGCCCCCGACACCAAGAGCACAATCGTGTCGAAGGGGATTTCGGCCGGCTACAGCGAGAACTCCTACCGCGGGCTGGTGAAAGTGACCCCCGCGGCCGACGGCGCCCGCAACTACACCCAGTGCGACTCGCTGCTGCTCTCCTCCGACTGCGGCGCACACACCTTCCCCTATATCGACGTGGCCAACGACACGGCCGTGGTCGAGCACGAAGCCACCACCTCCAAAATATCCGAAGACCAGCTCTTCTACTGCAACCAGCGCGGCATCCCCACCGAAGAAGCCGTAGGACTCATCGTCAACGGCTACGCCAAGGAGGTGATGAACAAGCTCCCCATGGAGTTCGCAGTCGAGGCCCAGAAGCTCCTGGCCATCACCCTCGAAGGCTCCGTCGGCTGACCCCCGCCGGCTGACCCTCCCCCGGCTGACCCTCCCTCGGCTGACCCCCCGCCGGCTGACCGGCAAGCCCTGCAAAGGCGGGCGTCCGCAGGACGCCGATTTAGCACTAACCCCGTACACCGCAGGTGTGCGGGGCATGATAAAGCCCCCGAAAGGGCCTCCGCCAGGAGGCCGATTTACTTACCCATAACTCCCATAACTCCCATAACTCCCATCATTCCCATTACTCCCATTACTCCCATTACTCCCATCCCACCCAGCTATATGACACCACTGCTGAATGTCGCCGACCTCCACGCCTCAATCGACGGCAAAGAAATACTCAAAGGCATCAACCTCACCGTGGGCCACGGCGAAGTCCATGCCATAATGGGCCCCAACGGCTCCGGAAAAAGCACCCTCTCGGGCGTCCTCGCCGGCGACCCCCGTTTCACCGTCACCGCCGGCTCGGCAACCCTCGACGGCAAAGACCTGCTGGCATTCTCCCCTGAAGACCGCAGCCACGAAGGCCTCTTCCTCTCGTTCCAGTATCCCGTCGAAATCCCCGGCGTGTCGATGGTCAACTTCATGCGCGCGGCCCTCAACGCCAAGCGCAAATACTTCGGACTGCCACCGATGCCGGCCAGCGAGTTCCTCGAGCTCATGCGCCAGAAACGCGCCGTGGTCGAGCTCGACAGCAAACTCGCCTCGCGCTCGGTCAACGAAGGCTTCTCCGGCGGCGAGAAGAAGCGTAACGAAATCTTCCAGATGGCCGTGCTCGAACCAAAGCTCTCTATCCTCGACGAAACCGACTCGGGTCTCGACATCGACGCCATGCGCGTGGTGGCCTCCGGCGTCAACAAGCTCAAGACCCCCGAAAACGCCACCATCGTAATCACCCACTACCAACGTCTGCTCGACTACATAAAGCCCGACTTCGTCCACATCCTCTACAAAGGCCGCATAGTCTACTCCGGCGGCCCCGAACTCGCCCTCACCCTCGAAGAAAAAGGCTACGACTGGATCAAAGAGCAATACGGCGACTGACCCCCTGTCCCCTCGTCAAATTCCCCTAACGCAACGATGAACAATCCACTGCAACAATATATCGAGCTCTACGACAGCATGGCCCCGGCCATCAACGCCCATGCCCCGCATGTGCTCAACGCACACCGCACCGCCGCCGCCGGATTCCTCCGCCACAGCCGTCTGCCCCGCCGCGGCGACCAAGGCTATGTCTACAGCTCGCCCGAAGAGATGTTCGCCCCCGACCTGGGCGTCAACATCAACCGCGTGCCATTCCGCGGCGACCTCGCCGCCGCCCTGCGCACCGATGTCCCCCTCGTGTCGGCCGTTCCCCTGCTGGTGACCAACGACCACATCGACCCCGCACAGCCCATTTTCGACCGTCTGCCCGAAGGCCTCACCGTCTGTCCGATGTCGCAGGCCGAGGACAAGTGCCCCGGACTGCTCGAACGCTACTACGCCCGTCTTGCCCGCACGGAGTACGATGCCGCCGTGGCCCTCAACACCATGCTCGCCCAGGACGGTGTCCTCATCCATGTGGCCCGCGGCTGTCACATCGGCCGCCCGGTGCAGATTGTCAATCTGCTGTCGGCCACCTCTCCGGTGCTCGCCGTCAGACGTCTGCTCATAGTCCTCGAACAGGACGCCTCGCTCTCGCTGGTGAGCTGCAACCACACCCATCCCGACTGCGCTCCCTCGACAGTCAGCTCAGTCATCGAAATAGACCTCGCCCCAGGTTCCCGCCTCGAATTCTGCGAGCTTGAGGAGTCGACCGCCGACTCTTCAAACTCGATGCACCTCAACGCCCGCGTCGACGCCATGGCCCGACTCGAACTCGTGCCCGTCACCCTCAGCTGCGGCCATTCGCGCAACAACTATCTCGTGAGCCTCGACGGCGAGAACGCCTCCCTCAATATAGCCGCCATGGGCATCTGCACAGGCAAGCGCATAGCCGACTCCTCGGCAACAGTACTCCACAACGCCCCGCGCTGCAACTCGCAGCAGACCTTCCGCTACGTGGCCGAAGACCAGGCACGCGCCGCCTTCGAAGGCCTCATCCGCGTGGCACGCGGCGCCCATCACACCGAGGCCTCGCAGACGAGCCGCAACGTCGTCACCTCTGCCGACGCACGCGTCCACACCGCTCCTCAGCTCGAAATCTACTGCGACGACGTCAAATGCAGCCACGGCGCCGCCACCGGCAGCCTCGACCCCCGCGCCATGTTCTACATGCAGACACGCGGCATACCCCGCGACACTGCCCGCGCCATGCTCCTGCAAGCCTTCATGTCCGACGTGCTCGATGCCGTCCGCATCGAATCGCTGCGCCAGGGCCTGCGCCGTCTCGTCGAACGCCGTCTGAGCCACGGAGCCATCGACGGCGAAGCCGAAGCCGCCGAACTCTGCGAAAACTGCGGCGCCTGCTGATTCCCGATTACTAATTCCCAATTCCCAATTCCAAATTCCCAATTTCTGTGTCTCCTCTCAGCGATTCCGACATACTCACCATCAGGGAGCAGTTTCCCATACTCTCCCGCCAGGTCTACGGCCGTCAGCTCATCTACCTCGACAACACGGCCACCTCGCAGACCCCACGCACTGTGGTCGACAAGATAGTCAACATGTATGTCGACCACCACGCCAACGTCCACCGCGGCGTCCACTGCCTCTCGCAGGAAGCCACCGACTCGGTAGAGGCCGTCCGCGCACGCACCGCCGCATGGATCAATGCCCCCGGACCCGAGAACGTCATCTTCACCCGCGGCACCACCGAAGCCATCAATCTCGTGGCCGACAGCTACTGCCGCACACTCTCGCCCGGCGACGAGATAGTGCTCACCGTCATGGAGCACCACTCCAACATCGTGCCCTGGCAGATGGCCGCCGAGCGCTGCGGCCTCCGCATACGTGTGGCCGACATCACCCCCGACGGCGCACTCGACCTCGACTCGCTGCGCGCATGCATCGGCGAACGCACACGTGTCGTAGCCTTCTGCCATGTGTCCAACGTGCTCGGCACCGTCAACCCCGTGGCCGAGATCGTCGAAATGGCCCACCGCGCCGGAGCCGTGGCTCTGGTTGACGGCGCACAGGCCTCTGCCCACATGAATATCGACGTCCAGGCCCTCGACGCCGACTTCTACGTGTTCTCATCCCACAAGATGTACGGCCCCACCGGCGTGGGCGTGCTCTACGGCCGCCGCAGCCTCCTGGAGGCCATGCCCCCCTATCAGGGCGGCGGTGAGATGATAGCCCACGTGTCGTTCGAAGGCACCACCTTCGCCGAGCTCCCCTTCAAGTTCGAAGCCGGAACCCCCGACTTCACCGCCGTGGCCGCCTTCGGCAAGGCACTCGACTTCATGCAGAGCATAGGCCTCGACCGCATGGCCGAGTACGAACACCGTCTGCTGCGCTACGCCACCGACCGCATGACCGAGCGCATCCCCTCGCTGCGCATCTTCGGAACCGCTCCCGGCAAAGGTCCAGTCATCTCCTTCCTCACCGGTAACGCCCACCACTACGACACCGGCATGCTCCTCGACAAACTCGGAGTGGC
>JAXJRL010000104.1:0-17448 GCA_036310635.1 Muribaculaceae bacterium
CACACACTGCAAGCTGCAGCCCCCATCACCGGGAGCTGCAGCTTTTTTTCGCTCCCGCCTTGGCTCTGATGCCGTTTTTGGCTATCTTTGCGCATTATGGTTTTTAATGCTATTCCTTCCCCCTTCGTTGCCGCGGAGCTGGCTCGTGCCATTCCTCTGCGCCACTCCGTGCGCAGGTTTGCCGCCGGCATCGACGCTGACCATGCTGCCGCCCTTCGCCGCCTTGTTTCCGCCGCCAACAGCGCCGGAGGCCTCAACATGCGCCTGGTGACAGACGAGCCTACAGCCTTCTCGTGGCTTGGAAGCTACGGCTTTTTCCGTGGCGTGACCGGCTACGTGGTGGTGGCCGGCCCCAATGGCGATGCTGACCTCGACATTCGTGCCGGATTCTGGGGAGAGGCCGTGGTGCTCGCCGCGGTGGCAATGGGCCTCGCCACCTGTTGGGTGGGCGCCACCTACCGCCACAGCGCCGTAAAAGGAGGCGCGGACACAGTTGATGAGCGTGTGGTGGCTTGCATAGCCCTGGGAATGCCATCAGCCGCACAGTCGGAGCGCACTGTCGTGGCCAACGATGCCGCGGATTGGTTCCAGCGCGGTGTCGAGGCTGCGTCCATTGCCCCGTCGGCCTACGCCCGCCGCGGCTGGAGCTTCGAGCGCCATGGCAACGAAGCCGTGTGCATCCCAGCACGCCGACGCCGGCTCTTCGGAGGCTTCGAGCAAGTCGACGCCGGCATCGCCGCCCTCCATTTCCTCCTCGCCTCCAACCATCCCGTACGCGTTTCCCTCCACATCTGATTCACAACACTTCCGTATGAAATTTCCTATAGTCAAAAAACTTATATTGTCAGTTTTGCTGCCTATGGTTGTCGCCGCTCTGGCAATGTCCTGCACTGCAAACCGCACGGCCCCTAACCATGGGAGCACGGGGCCAGGCGTGGGCAACGTTTCGGAGTTGCGTGAAGCCATTGCCGACTATTGCCGGGGCAAGGATGCCCGAATCGGCATGGCCGCGATAATCGGTACAGACACCGTTGCCTACAACGGCAACCGAGATTTCCCCATGTTGAGCGTGTTCAAATTTCCCGTCGCCCTTGCTTATGCCGAGAAGTTAGACCGCAGCGGGTTGTCGCTCGCCGACTCCATATCTTTCGGCGTAAACGCCATGCGACAGGACACTTACAGCCCGATGCTCCAGAAATACGGATTTCGGCCTTTGTCTTTGACATATAAGGAACTGATGGGCTGGTCACTGATGGAGAGCGACAACAATGCCTGCGACATTATGATCGGTTTCATCGGCGGCATTGACAGCCTCAGTTCATCGTATTCCCGCATTGCCGTTCCTCAAGGAATTACTATCGGGGCAACAGAAGCCGATATGCATGCCGATGTCTACAGATGCTACCTAAACCGTTCCACGCCGGTTGCCATGGCCGCCCTCTTCCAGCGTTTCAATCAATCGTTGAGACATCGCTCCAACTCATTTTCAACGATCGCCGTCATGCTTGAAGGTTGCCTCACTGGTCCGAACCGCATAGTCCGATATCTTGATGGTCAGGGAGTTGTTGCCGGACATAAAACCGGGACGGGCGGCCTGAACACACAGGGCCGGATAATGGCAGTGAATGATGCCGGCTACGTGCTTCTTCCTGACGGCCGAAGCTATTCTATCGCCATATTCGTGGCCGATTCGGCATATGACATGGCCGCATCAGAGGAAATTATAGCGCACATATCCCGGTTGGTATACAGCTATGCAAAGAAAAAAAGATAGTATGGAAAGGGAACGCTGTCCCTGGGCAAACCCCGCGAATCCTCTTTACGTGAAGTACCACGACGAGGAATGGGGCCGACCTGTCCATGACGATGCAAAACTGCTCGAGCTCCTGATTCTTGAAAGCTTCCAGGCCGGACTATCCTGGGAGTGCGTCCTCAACAAGCGCGAAGCCTTCCGACAGGCTTTCAACGGCTTCGACCGCGACACAATCATATCATACGACGAAGACAAAGTGGAAGAACTGATGGACAACCCCGCCATAATCCGCAACCGCGCCAAAATCAAGGCGGCCATCGCCAATGCTCGTATTTTCCGTGACTTGCAACTCGAATTTTGCACATTCTACGCCTACATCAAAACCTTCGTACCCGAGCAGCCGATTGTTGACCATGTTTCCACCACCTCCGAAATATCCGACCGCATGTCCGCCGACCTCCGCCGCCGCGGCATGAAATTCGTAGGCTCAACCACCATCCACGCCTACCTCCAATCTATCGGCATCATCCGGGCCCACCATCCCAACTGCTTCCTCCATCACTCCCGCCACCCACAATAACGCCCCCCTTTAGAATGTAGCCTGCAAGTGACCGCGTCTAAGACCCGCCGTATTCGGCATACTTTTCTGTGCGCCAACCGGCAGGGCGAACATCAGCGATGCCACCGCCGTCAGGATTATCTCTTCCATCATATCGTATTCTTGATTGTCCTGATCACCCTGCATGGGTTGCCGACGGCAAGAGAATTGTCGGGTATATCCTTTACTACAACACTGCCCGCACCGATGACGCAGTTATCTCCGATTGTGACACCGGGAACCACGGTCACATTGGCTCCGAACCACACGTTGTTGCCCACCCGGATAGGCTTGGCATACTCCAGCCCCAGGTTCCTTTCAACCGCTTCAAGCGGATGCCCCGCGGTATAGAATCCACAGTTGGGAGCTATGAACCAGTTACTAATTCGTAACCTTTTTATGTCCAGAGTCCCGAAATTGGGTGTCCATTGACTGTCCGACGTAGAGGCGTATATAAGCAAAAAAGCCTCAGAAATCGTTGAATTTCTGAGACTTTAGCTGTTTGCGGCTCTAAAAGAGGACCGCGGGTTGCGGAAAGACAGGGATTCGAACCCTGGGTACCTCAAAAAGGTACAACGGTTTTCGAGACCGCCCCGATCGACCACTCCGGCATCTTTCCTCGGGTTTTGTGGCCACAAAGTTAGCGATTTTTTTCCAATTACCACATCTTTTCGCCCACTTTTTTATCCCCATTCAACCTAATCGCCTGTTATTCCCTACGATAACCCCAAAAATCTCCGCCGCGATCAGCCATAAAAACAAGGGGCGCAAACCCGCGGTCTGCGCCCCTCGCTTATCATTGGGAAAGCTTATTTGCTCATTTTTTGTGTGGCGCTGCCGCCAGCCGTTACCACTTTCACCACCAGGTTGCCCTTGGCGGCTACGGTCAGCTCGGCTGTCTGGCTGCCGACATTCTCCAGGCGCGCAACAGTGCGGCCGCCCATGTCGTAAACCTCGACTTTCTCAATAGTTTCGCCGGCGCTGACGCTGACAACATCGCCATCCACGCTCACGCTCACTGCTATGCCCTCGGCCTCGACGTCGCTCACGCCCTCGGTCTTGAGGGTGAACGGCATATAGTCGCACAGGGCCTTGTATTTGCGTGTCGCAGCGTCGTAAATCTCAACTCGGCCATAGTAAATCGAGCTGCCGTCAGGGGCGAAACCGCCGCCGAAGTTCATGCTCTCCGTGCTGCCGGCCGCTACGAAAGGTGTGGGCGACTGGAACTTAGAGATGGATTTGAACTTGCCGCTGCCGTCAATAGTGCCGATGTTGAACAACAGCGGAGTGGTGAAGTATCCGGCCGTGCACTTCAGGTCGAAGGCCACGCGCACATCGTTGGGATCCACGCCTTCGGCATCGGGTATCTTAGCGTTCACAACCTCGATCACCGGAGCCACATAGGCGCTGACATTCACCTTCACCGGCTCACTGATGATCGTGAAGTTGTCCACATTGATGAACACCATGGAGTATTCGCCTTTCAGTCGTTTGTTGCCGATCTCGGTGGTGTAGCTGAACTCCTTGAGCTCGCCGGGTTTCGCGCCGATAAGCATCGTCTCGCCCTGGAAGTCGCTCACAAAGTCCTCGCCGTAATACTCGCCGAAGGCCACTGCCACCTTGCCGTAGAACTCGCGGTCGCTCGTGGCCGTGATGGCCGCCTTCATCTTCATGGCGCTGCCGCTGTGCAGCGGTGTCTCGAGTGTCATGTCGCTCACGCGCACGGGCGCCGGCTGCGGACGTTCGAACTTCACGCTGTCGCCGTCGTAGGTCATCAGCACGTAGGTGTCCTCGGTCTGCTCCACATACATATCCTTCCAGGCACGGCCGTTGGCACTGTATGCCGCCGTCAGGGTGTACGTGCCCTTTTCAAGTGTCTTGGGTATCACCACCGGATATGCCGACCAGCCGCGCAGGCTCGGAAGCTCGCGGTCCTTGATGCCGTAGCAGGCCTCGTAGGTCTTCTCGCCGGTGGCGGTGCGCTCAAAGCACAGACCGAAGCTCACCGTGATAGTGTCCATCGAGAAGTTGAAGAATCCGCCGTTCTCCACGCGCGATTCCAGCAGAATCGTGTCGCCGGGCACGCCGTTGAAGTCAGGGTCGATGAACACACCGCCGTCAGCGCCGACAACAGGCTCGAACTGGTCCTTCGGACCCGGAGTGTGTAGACCGGTGATAAGCTGCTGGTTGAAATTGTAGCCCGACGACGAGCCGCCGATGCCCTGCGATCCGGGGTTCAGCGCGTTCAGCTGGAAATAGCCGTCCGACATGCCGCCCCAGCCCCAGTTGAAGTGGAAGAAACCGTCCTGCGAGTAACCGTCGCACACAAAGGCGTGGCCGCCCGTGGTGCTCTGTCCGCAGTACAGCATCGGGCCGTGCTTGGTCAGATAGTCATACACAAAGGCGTTGAGCTTCTCCTGGTTGAACCAGCTGCCCAGCACAATCGATGCCTCAGTGCAGCCCATGTATTTATACATGCCCATCGCACCGTCGGCGCTCGTGGCGCCCGACGATGACGGCGAGTAGTCCATGCCCGACATCAGGCCGCAGGCCAGCATCAGGTCGGCTACGGCCAGCTTGTTCTCCGCAGGACTGTTGGCGTCGTAGTAGTTCAGCATCTTGTCCCAGCGGAACGGAATGGTGTCCAGGTCCGCGGTCAGCGTTTTGCCGCCCTTCGACCATTTGTATGACACAATGCCCTTGGCGCCGTTGGCCGGATACTTCAGATAGTTCAGCACCTGCGCTTCGGCTGTCGCGAAACAGCCTGTCACAGAGTGCGAACCGTACAGCACCGGGCAGCGGTCGTTATACGGGCTGCTCTGGTTCCAACGGGTCTTCACCATCGGCGGAATGGCCTGGTAGTCGCCCTCGCCGCTTGCCACACGCGCACTTCCGGCGTTGCCGGCGGCCGAAGCTCCGCCTATCTGCTTCGAGTAGCTCTCGAGCCACCACTGCATCGACGGCGGAATGTTCGCAGCGTCAAACGTGCCATTGTCGGCATATCCCAGCAGCGCGCGTCCGCAGTCGTCGGCGCTCACCACCATGAATCCCTGGCCGGCGTTGCCGCCGAACACATACACTGCCGGCTTCTGGCTGGCGCTGTCGTTCACTGTGTATATCAGTCTGGGCTGTACACTTTCGCCCAGCCCCTGCACACGGTGCTTGCCCGTCGCCTGTGTGGCGCGGGCAAGGGCCTGCTCAGGAGTAAGAGTCTCCGCAGAGACCGCCAGAGCGGCCACTGCGAAGACTGCTGTTGTTATCGTGTACTTTGTCAGTAACTTCATCTATCGGTCTGAGGCTTATCGGTTCAGTACTTTCTCGGCCTTCTGGCTGCCGTCGGTGTAGCGCTTCACCACTATGTACAGCTGGCCGTCGGCGCTTGCCGGAGCTGCCACTTCCATGCCGCTCATGTTGTAGTAGGTCTTGCCGGCCACTTCCTTCTCAACCATCGTGTCGTTCACGCCGGCCATGTCTTCCAGGGCCTCATAGTTGGTGAAGAAGCTCCACATCCATGCTGCCTTGTAGGCGTCGATCGACTCCTTGGGCACAAACACTTTCGCCGTCTCCAGGCAGTCCTTGCCGGTCATGTAGTAGCGCTCGTTGGTGTAGGTGGGAGGGGTCACGGCGCGGCAGATGATGGTGTCGGGGTTCACATTGCCGAAGGCCGAAACGTCGATGGTGGTCACGTTGGCGTCGATGTCCACTTTCTTCACACCCTTGCAGCCGCTGAAGGCATATCCGCCCACTTTCGTCATCGTGCTCGGCAGTTTGATTTCGGGTATCTTCGAGCAGCTCTGGAATGCGTACGACTCAATGGTCTCAACGCCTTCGGCTATCTCAAGCACTGTGGCGCCGCTGCATGAACCGAAGCTCTGCTGGCCGATGGTCTGGATGGTCGAGGGGATGCGTATCTCCTTCAGCGCATAGTTGTTGTTGAATGATGTGTTGTTCACCTTTTTCTCAAGCGACTTGGGCACATTCAGCACGGCCTTGCGGCAGTTCGAGAACGCGTTCGCGCCGATTGTCACCACGCCGTCAGGCAGCGGGTTGGTGTTCACCATGCTGTTGCAGTATGTGAACGCGCCCACGCCTACATACTTCAGTGTCGACGGGAAGGTGATCTCTTTCAGGTCCTGGAACGTGTTGAAGCAGTTGTTTGAGATGCTGTCCACACCCTCGGGGATCACGTATGCCGTGCCCTTGCCGTAGGGATATCCCAGCAGGCGGTTGCCCTTCTTGTTGAACAGCACGCCGTCAACAGCCTTGAAGTTGGGGTTCTCGGCCGAAACTTTGATCTCTTTCAGCTTAAAGTTGCCCACGAAGCTCGAGCCTGTCATCTTCTCGAAGCAGGCGGGAAGTTCCGACACTTCCTCGAGGTCTCTCGAAAAGCCGAACACATTGTCGCCGAGCACTTCAAGGCCGGTGCCCATGTCCACTTTCTTCAGGTCGGCGGCGGCAAATGCGCTGTTCTTCACCTCGATCACGGTGTTGGGCAGTGTCACTGAGTTGGCCTCGCTTGACTGGAAGGCGTACTGGCCAACAGCCACAACTTTGTACGACACAGCGCCGTTCTTCACAATGGCGGGAATGACCACGTCGCCGAGTTTCTCGCATGCCGAAACCTCAACGCCGCTGCCGTCTGCCAGAAGCGCGTATGTTACACTGTCAACTGTGAATGTCTCTTGGGCTGCTCATACAGCGTTGGCTGCCATGGCGCATACCCCTGCAAGGAGTAATTTTTTTACCATAAAAATGTTTGTTTAAATGATGAATTGGAAACCTTTTCGGTCTTTGTAGTCCTAAATTGTTGCCCGCAAAGTTATAGTAAAATTTTTAAATTATTCCATAATGTAACAAATATTAACATAAAAATATCGCCACATCATTTGCAACGCTTTCAAAGTATAATCATTTCCGATGCCTATGTGGAATTTTATTCCCCATCTTCATCCCACAGCATCAGCGCTTTACCCCTCGCCCAAATTCCCTTTCACATCCCCCGAAACCATCCCTGATTCTTAATTCCGCCCTTTGCCGCCGCGCTTCTTGCGCTTAAGCGCCTTCAGCCTTTCGCGGTACACCTCCGCCAGGTCCTCGCTGTCAAACCGCGTGTACAGCTCCACCAGCCGCTCCAGCGTGCCTATATTGTCTGGCTCAAGCTCGTCCGCGGCCATGTACAGGTCCGCTGCCTCTATCGGATCCATGTCGCGCATTATGTCGCCCGCCAGCACATACACCTCAGCCTCAAGCGGATGGTGCTTTCTGCACTCCTCGGTCACTTTCAGCGCGTCGTCCACACGTCCCATCTCTATCAGCAGCTTGGCCTTGCACACCAGCGCCTCGTAGTGCGTCGGCATAAGCTCGAGAGCATGGTCCAGGTTGCGTATCGCGGCCTCGCAGTCGTATGTCGCGCCCTCGTCGTCGCTCAGTCCCGAGCACATCAGCGCCAGCTTCACATACCGGTCAGCCTCGCCGCCGAGCACCTCCCGCAGCCGTTTGTTCTCAGCTTCAAGCTCTGCTATCCGTTCATTCAGATGGCTGAATTTCAGCGCTTTCATCCTCACCAGCCGCGCAACGTTGGTCTTTCCGGCCTCGTTGCGCAGAGCCAGTGCCTCCATCAGCGCCTCGGCAGCCCCGGGTGCGTCGCCGGCGCCGAATTTCTCCGATGCCCGGACATACAGCATGTCCGCACGCGACGCCTGCAGCGCCACGTCCATCATCCTCTGGTCATTGAACGTGCGGCTGAACTCCACTATCGCCGGCTTCACAAATGCGTCGCGCGCACGTATCGGCGACAGCAGCTTTATTCCCTCCAGCGAACGGCAGCGGCTCAGTGCCACATATGTCTGTCCGCCTGCAAACGCGCCTGCACCTAAGTCAATGTTTATGCGGCTGAATGTCAACCCCTGGCTCTTGTGCACGGTCAGCGCCCATGCGGCTTTCAGCGGAAGCTGTGTGTACGTGCCCAGCACTATCTCCTCAACGGCCTTCTTCTCCTCGTTGTACTCGTATCGCACATTGCTCCATATGTTTGGCTCCACGCGGTGCAGAGTGCCGTCTTCGGTGCGCACCTGCACATAGTCGTCCTGGCATTCCTCCACCTTGCCCAGCGTGCCGTTCACCCATCGCTTCTCCATGTCGTTCTTGATGAACACCACCTGGGCGCCAACCTTCAGCACCAGCTCGCGCTCGGTCGGCAACGAGTCCTCGCTGAATTTGCCCTCGATGTGTCCCTCATACACCTGCTCGGGTGTGGTCAGCGCGTCCATGTGCTTTCGGTTGATGGCGTCAACAGTGTCGCGGCGCCCGGCTATGGTCATCGTCAGTTCCTCGCTGCCGTTGTCGGCTCCCGGGTCGCCCGCCTTCGGATCGATGTGGCTGTTTATCGCCTGAAGGTCAGACAGGGTGGGGGCCCCGGTGCGTATGCGGTCAAGCATCCCCACAAACTCATCGTCCTTCTGCCTGTACACCTTACGCAGCTCTATGGCAATCGGACGCATGTCCTTGAATACCCGGGCGTTGAAGAAGAAGTTGTCCTCGTAGAACCGGCTCAGTATGTCGCGGGTCTCGCCCGTGATTACCGGCTCCAGCTGGAATATGTCGCCAACCAGCAGCAGCTGCTTGCCGCCGAACGGCTGGCGCATGTTCCCCGAGTATATTCTCAGCACTTTGTCTATGAAGTCTATGGTGTCGGGCCTCACCATCGATATCTCGTCGATCACTATCAGCTCCAGCTCCTTGATCAGCTTCACCAGCGAGCCGGGATATTTCAGCCTGCCGCGTATGCGCTTCACGCTGAAGTCAGGATCGTCAGGCGCCAGAGGCTTGAACGGCATCCTGAAGAACGAGTGTATCGTCTGCCCGCCCACATTCACGGCGGCGATGCCCGTTGGCGCCAGCACCACGTGCTTCTTCTTCGTCACCTTGCAGACATGGCGCAGAAAAGTCGATTTTCCCGTGCCGGCCTTGCCGGTCAGGAAAACCGAGTGATTGGTGTGCGTAAGCAGTTGCAGCGCCTGCTGGAACTCGTGGTTGTCGAGGTCCGGGGCAGGCGCCGCACTTGTCTTTTCGGCTTGTTTCTTTGCCACTGTTGTCTGTTCAGGCTTCAGAAGCGGAAACCAACGGAGAGCACTATCGAGTTGGTGTTGTTCGTCACGTCGTACTTCGGCGAGTTCATCGCGCCCTCATAGTTGGTGTAGGCGTGCAGCGTGGACTTGCGCATGCCGTGAACGTAGGCGGCGTCGAAGCTCCAGTTGCTCACGCGGTAGCCCATGCCGAAGGTTATGTTCTGCGTCGATTTGTTGAACGAGTAGGACGGATCGGTGCCCGAGGTCACAACCTCCAGATTGCCGTCGGCTGCCTCGTCCTTGGTGTTCGAGGTCTCGTAGTTGTAGCCGGCACGCAGGCTGAACTGCGGGGTCACGCGGTATTCGGCGCCCACGCGCAGTATGTTGCCGCCCTTGGTGTAGTTGCGGATGTCCTGGTTCATGTATTCGTTGTCGTCGTAGCCGCCTATGTAGCCGTAGTTGTCGTATACGGCGTTCTTGATGGTCATGTCGTTGTATGCCACGCGCTCGTAGTCCAGCGAGATGATGGCGCTGTTGCCTATCACACCTGCAACGCCCACATTGAAGCGCCACGGCGATTTCAGTCGCCAGCTGAAGCCGGCATAGTCGGTCTCCTCGTGGCCCGACAGCGGATTGTTGTCGCCGGCGGCATAGTTGGCGTCGTCAAAGCTGTAGTCCACAGCGCCCTGGTAGTTGTGGTCTATCGACCAGTATGTCGGCGAGTGGATGGCCGCGCCGATGCGCAGCTCGTTCACCGGCTTGAATATCAGACCGAAGCTGATGTTCCAGCCCGTGCCGTCCAGGTGCTTGTAGTTGTCCAGGTAGTAACCGGCGTCGGCATTGTTCACCACGCCGCCTGCGGGGCCGCTCATCGCCGAGGCATTCTCCATGCTCTCGCTGTAGGTGGTCTCGCGGGTGTAGCTCAGGTCGGTCACGCCGATGCCCAGGCCCCAGTAAACGGTGTTGGCTATGTTGCCGCCGAAGTTGAAGCGGTACTCGTCCACATATCCCTTCTCGTGCACGTCCAGCATCGCGTCGCCAACGGTGTTGCCGTTGTACAGTCCGTTGTAGCTGTTCGTCGAGTTGGGCTGGTTGTTGATCAGATAGCTGTTGTAGGCCAGGATGCTAAGCCAGTCTGCGGTGCCGTTGATGTACGGATTGTAGTCCTCGCCGAAGTTCAGCTCCGAGTCCTTGAATCCCGCAACGGTCGTGAAGTTGGCAATGTAGTTGGTCAGCGACTGGTTGTTGAAGTTCGACGGTGTGTAGCCGTGCATCACGCGGTCAAACTGCGACACGCGGTTGTAGCTCGCACCCCAGGCGAATGTCTGCATCGTGCTGTTCAGATTGGCCACGCCTATGTAGCCGAAGTTGTTGCACGCTGCCTTGGTCTTCGACTTCGAGTAGCTGCTCGTCGGGCTTTCTGTCTTGGTGCCCATAATGTCGATGCCCAGAGTGGCGCCGATCTCGCTGTGGCGGTATATGCCTATGCCGGCAGGGTTCTGGCCTACGGCCGACAGGTCGCCGCCAAGGGCTGTGAAGGCGCCGCCCATGCCCATGAATCGGGCTGTGCCGCTGAAACTCGGTTCTGCCACTTGCAGAGCGTCTATCGCGCTCTGGCTGTATGCCGCCGGTGCAAGCATCAGCGCCGTCGCGGCTGTTATCATCATCTTTTTCATGTGTCTGTCGTTATGCGTGAGAATAATAATTGAAACGCGTTGAGGAGTGAGAGGGTGGGGGATTTGTACTTGTTTGTCCCCTTTGTGATTTTATGGGCAGTTCCGGAGGCTCATCGCCCCCGGAACGCCGTTGGGTTTAGGTGTGTTCGTTATCTGCGTCCGCGACCGCCTGCACCGCCGCCTCCGCCGAAGCTGCCGCCGCGACTTCCGCCGCCAAAGCTGCTGCCGCTTCCCCAGCTGCTGCCGCCGCCGTAGTTGCTGCTGCCACGGCCCCAGCTGCTGCCGGAGTTGTAGTTGTTGTTGCTGTTGTAGTTGCGGTTCTGAGTGGTGCGTGCCGGCTGTCGGTTGCTGTTGTTGCTGTTCGAGTTGCCGTAGTTGGCGCGTCCGCGCTGGGTGCTGCCGCCGTTCACCACGGTCTGTCCGGGACGGTTCACGCTGCCGCCGTTATACACGGGGCTTGCAGGTCTTGCCAAGCCCGATGCGCTGCTGCCGTAGCGGCCGCGGCCCATGTTGCCGGGGCGGCCGGTGATGCCGTTGCTCGTGGTGCTGTTCGCGCCGAAACCGGGACGACGGTTGCTGCTTGCCGATGATCCGGCACCGCCAACCGATGCGTGCGGACGGCTTGCTCCGGGCGAGCTCGGACGCCATGCCACTCCGCCGCCGGGATAGTGACCAGGTCCCCAGCCCCAGCCGGGTCCCCATCCCCAGGACGGTCCCCAGCTCCAGCTCGGACCCCAGCCCCATGACGGGCCCCAGCCCCAGCTCCAGTTCCAGTACGGATCCCAGCCCCAGCTCGGACCCCAGGCCCAGCTCCAGCTCGGACTCCAGCCGTAGTTCCAGCTGTAGTAACGGTACGGGTTGTAGAATCCGTAGTAGGGCGACATCCACAGCGGGTCATAACCGTTGATGTAGATGTTCGTCACCGACGGCTGGGCGCTTCCCTCGTTGTAGTAATAGTCTATGAGGTCCGCGTCCTTGGTCTGGGCCACTACGTCGGGATTGTGGTATTTCTCTATGCGGTGCGTGTACAGGAACTCGCCCAGCGAGTCTGCGTTCACGCTTATGGCGCCAACGGTGTCATTGTCGTTGGCAAACATGCCGCGACGGTTGTACTCGTCCACGTCGCGCGTCTTGCTCGGTGTCAGCGTGTATTCGGGCACGGAATAGGTGTCGGCTGCCGGATAGTCGGGCGTCGGAACGTAGTTGCTCACCCTCTTCGGCTGAACCTTCTTTACGGTCGTTGCCTTCTTGTCCTTCGAGGCATTGTAGTATATGTCGTCGTCGAAGTACTGCGCACGGGCCGAGAACGGCACGCACATCAGCATCGTCAGAGCGGAAATGCCTGTTAAAATTCTCTTTGCGTTCATGCCTTTATTCTTGATTCTGTGTTGGTTGTTTGTGTTTGTTGCGCCCCGAGGGCTATCGGCTTCCACCTTCCGGCCCTCGTTGCTTTAATTGTTAGACGCTTTTATCCTCTAAAAGTTTAGCCAAAGTTAAGCATTTTTTCTCATTTCTTCAAAATCCCGACACATTATTGTATATTGTGCCGCCTCCATTCGCCTGATTTGTTCTGCTTATGGCCAACTTATTCTCCATTTTGGCTACACAGCAGGGGCGGACCCCATCGCCGCTTGCGCTTCCGATGCTGTCCGCCCCGCAGTGTCTGTTTCAGCCTTCAGAGCCTTTTCAGGCCCCTCGGTCTTGTCATTCTATTTCTTCGCCCTTCTGCGGTTTCATCGCATAGCCGCTCATGGCCACCGTGAAGCCCCAGTAGATGAATGCTATCGACGTCAGGAACGATACCATCCACATGTCGCTGATGTAGCCGGCCTCCAGGAAGAAGAAGGCGATGATGCACAGCAGCACGCCGTTGATGATGCCCAGCCACCAGTAGCGGCGACGGGTGTAGCTGGCGTTGATGAACGCCTCAATGCCCCAGTACAGGAACAGGAATGCCAGGAAGTACGGGAACACAACCTCGCTCAGCAGCACGCTGCGCACCAGCATGAAGCCGATGAACATGTCTATCACGCCGCCGGCAAGCCACCAGCCCCACTGCTTTCCGTGGTTGGGACCGGCTGCCACGCAAACCTGGATGATGCCGGCTGCTATCAGTAGCCAGCCGAACAGCTGCGACGCTACCGCAAAGCCCTGTACGGGCCAGAACCAGTATGCGAATCCCGCAAGTACCAACAGTACGCCTACGAGCACCACCAGCCACCAGATGCGCGACTGGGTCAAGTAATTCATATTAAGCGATTTCATAATCTTTAAGTGTTTAGTTAGTTGATGATGTTATATATTCTTGAATTTTTGTGGTTCATGTGCTTATTTATGCTTTTCTAACAATCGTACACTCCCTTATGTTTGAACCCTCTCCCAATTATTTTCGCACGCGCCGCATTTCTCTTCAGCCCCTTTTCGCAACGCAATTGCAAAACCCGCGAAAATGTACTACCTTTGCACATTAAAATCAAGCACACTCACGCGAATGAAGAACATACGCAACTTCTGCATCATAGCTCACATTGACCACGGCAAGTCAACTCTCGCCGACCGCCTCCTCGAGTATACCAAAACCGTCGCCGAAAAGGACCTCCAGGCACAGGTCCTCGACGACATGGACCTCGAGCGCGAACGCGGCATCACCATCAAGAGCCATGCCATCCAGATGGAGCACGAAATAGACGGCCAGCGCTACACTCTCAACCTCATCGACACCCCAGGACACGTCGACTTCTCCTACGAGGTATCCCGCTCCATCGCCGCCTGCGAGGGAGCCCTCCTCATCGTCGACGCCTCGCAGGGCATCCAGGCGCAGACCATCTCCAACCTCTACATGGCCCTCGAGAACGACCTCGAGATCATCCCCGTCGTCAACAAGTGCGACCTCGACTCGGCCAAGCCCGAAGAGGTCGAGGACCAGATTGTTGAGCTCCTCGGTTGCGACCATTCCGAAATCATTCGCGCATCAGGCAAGACCGGCCAGGGCATCCCCGAAATCCTTCGAGCCATCGTCGAGCGCATCCCCGCCCCCGAAGGCGATCCCGAGGCTCCCCTCCAGGCGCTCATCTTCGACTCTGTTTTCAATCCCTTCCGTGGCATCATAGCCTACTTCAAGATTGTCAACGGCACCATCCGCAAGAACGACTTCGTCAAGTTCGTAGCCACGGGCAAGGAGTACCACGCCGACGAAATCGGAGTCCTCAAGCTCGACATGTCACCCCGCGACACTCTCTCCGCCGGCAACGTGGGCTACATCATCTCGGGCATCAAAACCTCTCGCGAGGTCCGCGTCGGCGACACCATCACCCACGTTGAGCGCCCCTGTCTCAAAGCCATCGACGGCTTCGAAGAGGTCAAGCCCATGGTCTTCGCTGGCGTCTATCCCATTGAGACGGAGGACTTCGAGAACCTCCGCGCCTCGCTCGAGAAGCTCCAGCTCAACGATGCGTCGCTCACTTTCACCCCCGAGTCTTCCGCCGCCCTCGGCTTCGGCTTCCGCTGCGGTTTCCTCGGCCTGCTCCATATGGAGATTGTCCAGGAACGTCTCGGCCGCGAGTTCGATATGGACGTCATCACCACTGTCCCCAACGTGTCCTACAAGGTCTACGACAAGAAAGGCAACTGCACCGAGGTCCACAACCCCTCCGGCCTCCCCGACGTCACTCTCATCGACCACATCGACGAACCCTACATCCGCGCCACCATCATCACCGCCGCCGAATTCATCGGCCCCATCATGACGCTCTGTCTCTCCAAGCGCGGCGAGCTCATCCGCCAGGAGTACATCTCCGGCAACCGCATGGAGCTTTCATTCGACATGCCCCTCGGCGAAATCGTCATCGATTTCTACGACAAGCTCAAGAGCATCTCCAAGGGCTACGCGTCCTTCGACTACCATCTACACGACTTCCGCGAGTCGCGCCTCGTCAAGCTCGACATCCTCCTCAACGGCGAGAGTGTCGACGCCCTCTCCACTCTCACCCATGCCGACAACGCCGTATCCTTCGGCCGCCGCATGTGCGAGAAACTCAAGGAGCTCATCCCGCGCCAGCAGTTCGACATAGCCATCCAGGCTGCTATCGGTGCCAAAATCATTGCCCGCGAAACCATCAAGGCCGTCCGCAAGGACGTTACCGCCAAGTGCTACGGCGGCGACATCTCGCGTAAGCGCAAGCTCCTCGACAAGCAGAAGAAGGGCAAGAAACGCATGAAGCAGATCGGCTCCGTCGAGGTGCCCCAGAAGGCTTTCCTCGCCGTCCTCAAGCTTGATTAACAGCCGTTTCCCGCCATGCTTCGTTTCGCCAACTGCAAAATCAACCTCGGTCTGCGCGTGCTCCGTCGCCGCCCTGACGGCTACCACGACGTGGAGACAGCCATGGTGAAGGTCCCATGGGCCGATGTGGTCGACGTGGTCCCCGCCCAGGGCGCCGACGACCTCCTCACTGTCACCGGCAATCCCGTGGATTGCCCCCCCGAGAAAAACCTGGTGATGAAGGCCGTGCGAGCCATGCGTGCCGACGGTCTCACGGTTCCCCCGGTCCACGTGTTCCTGCGCAAGATCGTTCCCGACGGCGCAGGCCTCGGCGGTGGCTCCTCCGATGCTGCCGCAACGGTGATGGCCGTCAACGACCTCTTCGACCTCGGTCTGTCAGCTGATAGCATGGCCGCCATCCTCGCCAAGGTCGGAAGCGACTGTCCCTTCTTCGTCTACAACACCCCCATGCTCGCCACGGGCACAGGCACCGACCTCCGCCCCATCCATATTAATGCCATCGGTGACAGCGACCTCACCGGGAATCTCGGCCTCTCCGGCCTTACCATAGTCATTGCCAAAATTCCCGGCCTGTCCGTCTCCACAGCCCAGGCCTATGCCGGAGTAACACCAGATGCCGACGTCGAACCCCTCACCGACATCCTCGCCCTCCCCGTTTCCAAGTGGCAGGGTAGGCTCATCAACGATTTCGAGCCCTCGGTCTTCGCCCAGCTTCCCGCAGTAGCCGTCCTGAAGCAGACAATGCTCGACAACGGCGCCGTCTACGCCGCCATGTCCGGCTCAGGCAGCGCTGTCTTCGGCCTCTTCTCCAAGCCCTTCACCCCCCAAACCCTGAACACCCTCTTCCCTCAGGCCCTGACCTTCCAGGCCACCCTCTGACCCCAATCCCTTTCTCTCTCTCATCCGCCCCTTATTTGGCTTATTGGGCCTATTGGGCTAATTAATTATTCTCATAGTAGGCTCCCCCCTCCTCCCCGGCCGTTGAACGTTAACGGCCGTTATTTGTTATGACAATAAGGCATGTTTTCTGCCATCCCCTCACTTTGGCAATATTTTTGCTACCCCGCCATATAAGTCTTAAGTCAACAAGCATTCAAAATTCTCACCATCATGAGCAAACATAAACACAACAACCCCGAAAATACCCCCAACACCGACACCGACCAGGCTAAGGTGGAGGACATCCTCGACACCGAATCGCAGAACGCCGAGACCGAAGCCGAACTCAACGCCGAAGTCTCTGCCGAACAGGCTCTCCAGCAGGAACTTGACAAAACCCGCGCCGAGCTCGAGAAGGAGAAAAAGGAATACCTCTTCCTCATGGCCGACTTCGATAACTACCGCAAACGCCAGCTCAAAGAGCGCGCCGACCTCATCAAGAATGCCGCCGAGAAGACTCTCCTCGGCATCCTTCCCATCGTCGACGACTTTGAGCGCGGCCTCGAGGCCACCAAGAACTCCGAGGATGCCGCAGCCGTACGCCAGGGCATGGAGCTCATCTACCAGAAGCTCGTCAAGTACCTCGCCGACAACGGCGTGAAAGCCATGGAAACACCCGCCGGCGCCGATTTCGACGCCGACTTCCAGGAGGCAGTGGCCACAATCCCCGCTCCCGAAGAGTCACTCAAGGGCAAAATCATCGACACCACTCAGAAGGGCTACACCCTCAACGGCGACAAGGTCCTCCGCCACGCCAAAGTGGTCGTAGGCGAATAATCACCATTCACAGCCAAGCAATCATAAAATAAAATGGCAGAAAAAAGAGACTACTACGAGGTGCTCGGCGTCGACCGAAAAGCAACACCCGACGAAATAAAGAAGGCCTACCGTAAGATGGCCATCAAATACCACCCTGACAAAAACCCCGGCGACAAAGACGCCGAGGAAAAGTTCAAGGAGGCCGCTGAGGCATACGACGTCCTCTCCAACCCCGAAAAACGCGAAAAGTACGACCAGTTCGGCCATTCGATGGGTCCCCAGGGATTCGGTGGCATGGGTGGCGGCGGCGGTTTCGGCGGCGGCATGAGCATGGAGGACATCTTCGCTCAGTTCGGCGACATCTTCGGCGGCGGCGC
>JAXJRL010000105.1:0-3782 GCA_036310635.1 Muribaculaceae bacterium
CCCATTCCGAACAGAGAAGTTAAACCCCGCCACGCCGATGGTACTGCGAAAGTGGGAGAGTAGGTAACCGCCCCCTGTAACCGAGAGGATCACGCAAACGCGTGGTCCTCTTTTTTTTGTTGATGGCGGGAGCGTGAAAGACCGATATAGCTTTAATAGCTATTATAGCTCAAATAGCTTTTATTGCCTGAATGGCCGGGCCACCTGGGCCTCCAGATCAACTGGGGCAGCTGAGCCTGCTGAGCCAACTGAGCCTGCTGGGACTGCTGGGCCTCCTGGGCCAACTGGGAAAGCTCAGCCTGCTTGGATAGGCCGAATAAGCCGAATAAGCCGAATAGGCCCAATAACTTTTCCTGTGTGTGGGGATGATTGCTAATGGGCTTGCTGTGGATGTGGATAGTTGTGGGATGTTTTGGGATGACAAATAGTTAATTTAATGTAAGGATTGTGAGTTTTGGGGGCGTATGTTCTTTTGTAGCCTGAAAATTTTGTAAATTTGCTTTCCGTTTGTTCTGGCAGATGATCAGCAGCTGCTTTTGGCGGCTCTTGACCGGCGATACCGGATATTTAGGCCAAGTCGGGCTGTTGCTTTTGGCAGCTACTGGCCGGCGATGCTGAATTGGCTTAAAACTATAGATATGATCATAATTGACGACATTCGTAAGGGCTTTGGCCGTGTGGAGGTGCTGAAGGGCATCTCGCTGGAGGTGCGTGAGCATGCGGTGACGTCGATTGTGGGTCCGAGCGGTGCCGGTAAGACTACTCTGCTTCAGATCATGGGCACGCTTGAGCGTCCTGACGGCGGCCGGGTGCTGTATGACGGCACGGACGTGATGACGCTTGGCGACCGAAAGCTTTCGGCTTTCCGCAACGCCAATATCGGCTTTGTGTTCCAGAGCCATCAGTTGCTTCCGGAGTTCACGCTGCAGGAGAATGTGGCTATGCCCGGACTGATAGGCGGCCGTGGGCGCAAGGCATCGATGGAACGCGCCAGGGAGCTGCTCGAGCAGCTTGGACTTGGCGACCGACTGACGCACAAGCCTTCGGAGCTTAGCGGCGGCGAGGCGCAGCGTGGAGCCGTGGCGCGGGCATTGCTCAACAGCCCGCGAGTGGTGCTTGCCGACGAGCCTTCGGGCAGTCTGGACAGCCGCAACCGCAGCGAGCTTCACCGCCTGTTCTTCCGTCTGTGCGAGGACATGGGGGTGACCTTTGTCATAGTGACGCACGACGAGAGCCTTGCCCGGGACTCGCACGAGGTGGTGCGCATGGCCGACGGCCGCATAACGTCTGTGAAACGTGTGGAAGCCGCCGCAAGCGGGCAGACGGTTTGAATATGATAGCAAGCTATTGAAAATTATTATACCAATCAATTAGAAACCAATCAAAGACCAACTATGAAATTTAAATTTCTGGCCATGCTGGCCACAATCTTCTCGCTGGCCGTGATGACAACCTCGTGCAACGACAACGACAATGGCCCCGAAAACTATGTCTACTACGACATCGTGACCTTTGTGTCGCAGAACGACAACGGCAGCACATACACCCTTCACAAGGACGCCAACTCGAACCTGATCACCTATACCGCCTCACAGCGACTGGACGAGAAGGTGGTGAAGCCCGGTACCCGCATCATGATCGCCTACCAGTTGACCGACGGCCGTCAGAGCTACACTTCCGGCCCCATCTTCCTTCTGGGCTTCCAGACAGTGGAGAACGGCAGCCTGGTTGAAGGCACAGCCGAGCAGTACGGCCAGTGGATGTCGGCAGGTATCCAGCCCAAGGGCTTCTGGGTAACCGGCAATTACCTGAACATGCAGTTCCAGGGCATGATCCGCAACGAGGTCAAGACCCTTGACCTGGTGGTGGACGAGACCACACTGGGCAACAAGATGCCCGATGTGTACCTGATGTACAAGCCCGACGACGAAACCGCTCCCTGGAAGGACATCGTTGCTTCGTACGACATCTCCCTCATCTGGGCCAACATGCAGTATGACGGTTTCGTGCTTCACGTGAACAGCGAGTTCTCATCGATGCCGAACATGATCGAGTTCAAGCGCACCGAAAGCATCAAACCTATGGCTCTATCCTTTTAACAACTGAAACAATCCGGACCCGGAACGGCCGGAGCCCTGTCGGGCCGGCCGTTCCGAGGACCGATTTCTCTTATACCATAAACGCAAACTTCCAAAAATTTCAACAAAAATGGAAAACAAGAACGAAGTGAAGATTGAGCTGACGCCCGAAGTAGCCGCCGGCCACTATTCCAACCTTGCCATCATAGCACACTCGCCCACAGAATTCTGCCTGGACTTCATCGCCGTGGCTCCCAACATGCAGCAGGCCCGTGTGCAGACCCGCGTGTTCATGACTCCCGAGCATGCCAAGAATCTGCTGTTCGCCCTGCGCGACAACCTGACCAAGTACGAGGCCAACTTCGGCGAGATAGAGCGCAAGGTGGCCAAGAACCAGCCCGAAGGACAGAACGGCTTCACCGCCTGAGCCTGACGGCAGACATAAATCAGAATTACACACTCCACATCCCATCCGACGGTTATGAACAACCTTGAGATATACAATTCGCTGACACGACAGAAAGAGACATTCCGCCCCCTCCATGCCCCGAACGTGGGCATGTACGTATGCGGCCCCACAGTCTACGGCGACGGTCACCTGGGCCATGCACGTCCGGCCATCACGTTCGACGTTGTGGCCCGTTATCTCCGCCACCTCGGCTACAAGGTGCGCTATGTGCGCAACATAACCGACGTGGGACACCTGGAGCACGACGCCGACGACGGCGAGGACAAGATTGCAAAGAAGGCACGCCTGGAGCAGCTTGAGCCCATGGAAGTGGTGCAGTACTATCTGACCCGCTACCACGATGCCATGCGCGCTCTGAACGTGCTTCCGCCGAGCATCGAACCCCATGCCTCGGGCCACATCATCGAGCAGATAGAGTACATCAAGAAGATTCTGGACGCAGGCTATGCCTATGAGTCGGACGGTTCGGTGTACTTCGACGTGCCCAAGTTCAACGCCGACTACGGTTACGGCCGCTTGTCGGGCCGTAACATCGACGAGCTGCTCAGCGCCACCCGTGCCCTTGACGGCCAGGACCAGAAGCGCAATCCGGCCGATTTCGCCCTGTGGAAAAAGGCTGCTCCCGAGCACATCATGCACTGGCCGTCGCCCTGGAGCGAGGGTTTCCCCGGCTGGCACCTCGAGTGCTCCACTATGTCGGAGAAATATCTGGGCCAGGAGTTTGACATCCACGGCGGCGGCATGGACCTGAAGTTCCCGCACCACGAGTGCGAGATAGCGCAGTCTGTGGCCCACAACGGCAAGCCCACCGTGCACACCTGGATGCACAACAACATGATCACCATCAACGGCAAGAAGATGGGCAAGAGCCTGGGCAACTTCATCACCCTGCAGGAGTTCTTTGACGGCAGCCACCCGCTGCTGCAACAGCCCTACAGCCCGATGACCATCCGTTTCTTCATCCTCCAGGCCCACTACCGCGGCACCGTGGACTTCTCGAACGAGGCTCTTCAGGCCGCCGAGAAGGCCCTGGGACGCATGCTGGACGGTTACCGACGTCTGCAGGACCTGAAGCCCACGGAAGGACAGCCCACCCTGGACAGCGCCGAGATAGAGAAGGTGCGCCAGGCCTGCTACGATGCCATGAACGACGACTTCAACACCCCGATGGTGATAGCCGCCCTGTTCGAGGCTTGCCGTCGTTCACCTGGTTCACCAGTCGGCAGGCCTCGAAC
>JAXJRL010000106.1:0-15256 GCA_036310635.1 Muribaculaceae bacterium
AAAAAACAAAAACATAAAAATCAAGAACATGAAAAAAACAATCACAACACTTACGGCAGCCATGATGCTGGGCGCTCTGATCCCGGCACAGGCAGGCGACGGCGTGGAAGTGGACTTCCTGGGCACGAACAACACCCTGGTGCGTGTGAAAGGCGAAGGCAAATATGTGCTTCTGCCCGTGCAGGAGGCCAATGACGACGCCCGCGTAAACATAGTTGTAGACGGCAAGCTGGACAAGACCATCAACGTTCGCCTGGCCAAGAACAAGGTGGACTACATGGTGCCGTTCGACCTGACACCATACAAGGGTAAGAATGTGGTGATGGACATAATCACCAACCAGAACCGTGGCTCGGTGCGCGAGGCCAAGGACGACGCCTGCTGGAAGGCAATCACCGTCACCGACAGCTTCGACACGACGAACCGCGAGAAATACCGTCCGGCCTACCACCACACACCGCTGTGGGGCTGGATGAACGACCCGAACGGCATGTTCTACAAGGACGGCGTGTGGCACCTGTGCTATCAGCACAATCCCTACGGCTCGAAGTGGCAGAACCTGTCATGGGGCCACTCTACATCGACCGACCTGGTGAACTGGGAGCATCACGGCGACGTGCTGGAGCCTAACGGTTTCGGCATGGTGTTCAGCGGCAGTTCGGCAGTTGACCGCACGGGCAGCGCCGGCTACGGCAAGGATGCCGTGGTGGGCATGTATACCTCGGCCGACGTTACGCAGCAGCAGAGCCTGGTGGTGAGCAAGGACAACGGCAAGACCTATGAATACTATGCGGCCAACCCGGTGATCACCCTGTCGACCGAGGCACGCGACCCGAACATGTTCTGGGACGCCGAGCACAACCAGTGGGTTCTGGCGCTGGCACATGCTCTCGAGCACGAGATGCTGTTCTTCACCTCGCCCGACATGAAGACATGGACACGCCAGAGCGCGTTCGGCAAGGGCGAGGCCTGCCAGGACGGTGTGTGGGAATGTCCGGACCTGTTCAAGCTTCCGGTTGACGGCAGCGGCAAGGAGAAATGGGTGCTTCTGTGCAACATCAACCCCGGCGGACCCTTCGGCGGCAGCGCCACGCAGTACTTTGTGGGCGACTTTGACGGCAAGACCTTCAAATCGGACACTGACGCCAACGGCAAGATACCGACCAAATGGATGGACTACGGCAAGGACCACTATGCCACTGTGAGCTTCTCGGACGCTCCTGACAACCGCCGCACCGTGATAGGCTGGATGAGCAACTGGCAGTATGCGGCCGAGGTTCCGACCATGCAGTTCCGCAGCGCCAACACGCTGCCGCGCGACCTGAGCCTGTTCACCGGCGCCGACGGCGACATCTACCTGGCATCGGCACCGGCTCCCGAGGTTCTCAAACTCCGCGGCAAGCTCGTGGCCAAGGCCAAGAGCGCCAGTGCGGGCAAGAAGGCAGTGAACTACGCTCTGCCCGCCGACGGCCTGTGCGAGATACTGCTGGACCTGAACGCCCGCCGCGGCACCAAGGCCACGATAACCCTGAGCAACAAGAAGGGCGAGAAGGTGGCAATGACCTATGACGCCGAGGCCCACACGCTGAACTTTGACCGCACCGAGAGCGGCCTGACCGACTTCTCGCAGAACTTCCCCGCAGTGACCGTGACGCCCACCTATGAGAAGGACGGCAACATCAGTCTGCGCATATTCGTTGACCGCTCGAGCGTGGAAGTGTTCGGCAACGACGGCCGCTTTGTGATGACCAACCTGGTGTTCCCGACTGAGCCTTACACCACCCTGTCAGTAAGCGCCGATGGCGGCAAGGCCAAGGTGAGCAACCTGAAGGTTTACAGCATCAACGCCCGCTGACCGCACCTCCGCTCGCAATCAAAATTCAAAACACACCCCTTACGGAAGTAACAAAAAACTCTCAAACTCTCTTATACAACACTACTGAAAAATGGCAATTTCACAATCACAGTCACTTGTGACTAACCGCAAATCGTTCATCCTCCAGATAATCCCGGTGATGCTCTGCTTCTTTGTGATGGGCTTCGTGGACCTGGTGGGCACCGCATCGAACTATGTGCAGAAGGACCTGGGCCTCAGCGACTCGCAGGCCAACCTGTTCCCGTCGCTGGTATTCTTCTGGTTTCTGATTTTCTCCGTGCCGACGGGCATGCTGATGAACAAGATAGGCCGTAAGCGCACGGTGCTGATCTCGCTGATAGTGACGGCAGTGTCGCTGTTCATTCCGGCATTCGGCGACTCATACATGGTGATGCTGGTAGCGTTCTCGCTCCTGGGCATCGGCAACGCCATCATGCAGACCTCGCTCAACCCGCTGGTAACCAACCTTATCAGCAGCGACAAGCTGGCATCGACCCTTACGTTCGGCCAGTTTGTAAAGGCCATCGCCTCGTTCCTGGCCCCGATTATCGCCGCCTGGGGCGCCACCACGGCAATGCCCACCTTCGGACTGGGCTGGCGCGCACTGTTCGTGATCTACGCAGTGGTTAGCTTTCTGTCCATATCGCTTCTTGCCGCCACCCCCATTGACGAAGAGCGTCCCGACAAGGCTTCGGGCGTGGGCGAATGCCTGAAGCTTCTGGGCCGTCCGTTCATCCTGCTGTGCTTCATCGGCATCATGTGCCATGTGGGCATAGACGTGGGCACCAACACCACCGCTCCGAAGATCATCATGGAGCGCATGGGCCTTCCGCTGGAGGAGGCCGGATTCGCCACCGGTGTGTACTTCATCTTCCGCACCATCGGCTGCTTCCTGGGCGCGTTCATCCTTCGCAGCGTATCGGCGCGCGTGTTCTTCGCCATCAGTGTGGTGATGATGCTGTGCGGCATGGGCATCCTGTTCGTGGGCGACACGCTGACCCCGCTGTACTGCGGCATAGCGCTGATCGGTTTCGGCAACTCGAACATCTTCTCGATTGTGTTCTCGCAGGCGCTGATCAACTCGCCGCAGGAGCAGAACGAGGTATCGGGCCTGATGATCATGGGCCTGTTCGGTGGCACAGTGTTCCCGTTGGCCATGGGCTTCGCAGCCGACGCTATGGGCCAGGCAGGCGCTGTGGCAGTGATGACTGCCGGTGTGGCATACCTGCTGTACTATACCCTTAAAGTCAAGAAAACAAACTAAACAACAACACACATAAACAGATAGATCATGAAAGACATGGTAGTAGGCATGGGCGAGGCCCTCTGGGACGTTCTGCCTGAAGGAAAGAAGATAGGCGGCGCACCCGCAAACTTTGCATATCACGTATCGCAGTTCGGCCTGAACAGCGCCGTGGTCAGCGCCGTAGGCGAGGACGCACTTGGCGACGAGATCGTGGAGAACTTCACATCGAAGGGCCTGAACCATCTGATTGAGCGAGTGCCCTACCCCACGGGCACTGTGCAGGTGGAGATAGACCAGGCCGGCGTTCCCCAGTATGAAATCAAGGAGAACGTGGCATGGGACAACATTCCCTACACCGCGCACCTCGAGACCCTGGCCACACGCACCAAGGCTGTGTGCTTCGGATCGCTGGCACAGCGCAACGTGGTGAGCCGCAACACCATCAACCGCTTCCTGGACGCCATGCCCCAGGACGATGACACGCTGGTGGTGTTCGACGTGAACCTGCGTCAGGGCTTCTACAACAAGGAGATACTGTGCAACTCGATGAAGCGTTGCAACATACTGAAAATCAATGACGAGGAGCTGGTAACAGTGAGCCTTATGTTCGGCTATCCCGGCATTGACCTGCAGGACAAGTGCTGGATACTGCTGGGCAAGTACAACCTGAAGATGCTGATTCTGACCTGCGGCATCAACGGCAGCTACGTGTTCACTCCGGGCACCGTGTCGTTCCAGCCGACACCGAAGGTGGAGGTGGCCGACACAGTCGGCGCGGGCGACTCGTTCACGGCGGCATTCATCGCCTCGATCCTGAAGGGCAAGACTGTAGCCGAGGCACACTGCGCGGCCGTACAGACATCGGCCTTTGTGTGCACCAAGAAGGGCGCGATGCCCATTCTGCCGTCAGAGATCACCGAGTAAGACATTCATAACAATCTATACTTCCCCGAGGGGGCCGCGCCGGGACTGGCGCGGCCTCTTTTTATGGGGGATGGGGCTCATCAGCATGATAAGCCCAATAAGCCCAATATGATTGGGGGTTATTGGGGATTTTTGATTAACTTTGCGGAAAATCACTATAAAACACACCTACTTCTGAAAACTATGGAAGCTTCAAAAGTTTATTTCACGAATCTGAGAACGAATCCGAACGCAAGCCTTCTGGACAAGCTGGAGCGCCTGTGCCGCCGCGCGGGAATAGCCGACCTGCCGCTGAAGGATAATTTTGTGGCCATGAAGATACACTTCGGCGAGCCGGGCAATGTGGCGTACATACGCCCGAACTTTGCGGCTCGCATGGCCAACCTGGTGCGCAGTCTGGGCGGCAAGCCGTTCCTGACTGACTGCAACACGCTGTACTCCGGCCGCCGCAGCAATGCCGTAGACCACCTGCAGAGCGCCATGGAGAACGGATTCAATCCCATCTCGGGCCAGTGCCAGGTGATCATAGCCGACGGCCTGAAGGGCACGGACCAGCGCGAGATAGAGATTGACGGCGAATACTGCAAGGCTCCGAAGATAGGCGCGGCTCTGGCCGATGCCGACGTGGTGATAAGCCTGACGCACTTCAAGGGCCACGAGCAGGCCGGATTCGGCGGCGCGCTGAAGAATCTGGGCATGGGCGGCGCGAGTGTGCCGGGCAAGCTGGAGCTTCACGGCGCCTCGCAGCCGAAGATCAACCGCGAGAACTGCATAGGCTGCGGCGTGTGCGTGCGCAACTGCGCGCACTCGGCTCTGAGCCTGGATGCCGAGCACAAGGCTGTGATAGACTACAGCAAGTGTGTGGGCTGCGGCCAGTGTGTGGCGGTGTGCCAGCATGATGCGGCCATCCTCGCCGACTGGGACACGTCGAAGAATCTGAACTGCAAGATAGCGGAGTACACGAAGGCTGTGCTGAAGGACAAGGCACACTTCCATGTGAGCTTCATCATGAATGTGAGCCCGGAGTGCGACTGCTGGAACCACAACGACGCAGCCGTGGTGCCCGACCTGGGCATGCTGTGCTCCACCGACCCCGTGGCTCTGGACCAGGCTTGCGCCGACCTGGTGACGGCAGCGCCTGTGCTGATGACCGACAACGAGCTGCATGACCACCACGAGCACGAGAGCCTGGAGGGCGCCGACAAGTTCCACCTTCTGCACCCTGACACCGACTGGCAGTCGGGCCTGGAGCATGCGGAGAAGATAGGCATAGGCACTCGCAAATACGAGCTCATCAAGGTGTAAGCGCATGGGCAGGACCAAACTGATAGCTGCGCCGCTGCAGGGCTTCACGGAGGCCGTGTGGCGGCGTATGCATGCCGATGTGTTCGGTGGCATTGACGAGTATTGTCTGCCGTTCGCGCGCGTGGAGAAGGGCGAGGTGCGCCGCCGCGATGTGCGCGAGCTGACGTCGGCGCTCGACTCCGGGCTTGAGACCACGGCGCAGGCCATATTCGCCGACGGGCGCGAGCTGGAGACGATTGTGGAGGCTGTGAAGGCCAGCGGGCGTACGCGTCTGGACCTGAATCTGGGGTGTCCGTTTCCGCCGCAGGTGCGCCACGGGCGCGGCGCGGGAGTGCTGAGGAGCGCCGAGGCGTTGCGTCAGATGGGCGAGTGCGTGCTCAGGCACGGCGAGATGGAGTTCTCGGTGAAGATGCGCCTGGGTGTGGACAATGCCGGAGAATGGCATGCGGCGATGGATGTGCTCAACGAGCTGCCGCTGAGGCGGGTTACGGTGCATCCGCGCGTGGCTACCCAGCAATATGGCGGCGAACCGGACCTGGAAGAGGCGGCGCTGGTGATGGAGGCCTGCGCGCACCCGGTGGTGTACAACGGCGACGTGCGCACAGCGGCGGACATTGACCGTGTACTGGCGCTGTTTCCGAAGGCAGCGGGCGTGATGATTGGGCGCGGGCTGCTGAGCTCGCCGTGGATGGCCAGGGAATGGCTGGACGGCGAGGCCCTGACAGCGGCGCAACGGATTGACGGGCTGAGGCGTATGCACGATGGCATCCTTGCGCACTACGAGGAGACGCTGTGCGGCGACACGCAGGTGCTGATGAAGATCAAGCCGCTGTGGGAATACCTTGGCGCTGGCGCCGGACGCAAGGAGCTGAAGGCGATAAAGAAGGCGACGAAGCTGGGGGCGTACCGGCAGGCGGCCGAGGCGGCGCTGAGCAGCATCGGGGCCGGGCAAAGTAGCTGAAAAGTGAGATTTTGCATGTTTTTTTGTACGGAGACAGGCGGTGATGGAGGGTAACGGTGCAGACAGTGGGGCATGAAAATGTAAATAATTTGGGGAAAAGTTGTGTGTTAGCGAGAAAAGGCCTAACTTTGCACAGTTTTTTCACCCTACACCATTAACCACTATGGGCAAATTCACAGAATATTCACTACCGCTGAAGACACTCTCGCCGGGCGAGCATGTGTTTGAGTTTGCGCTGGACAAGAAGTTGTTCGCCGACATGGAGAGTGCCGACATCCGTGACGCCGCCCTGAAAGCCGTGGTCACGGTGAACTACCACAACGACCTGTACGATCTGAACTTCAAGATAGACGGCGAAGTGACCGTGCAGTGCGACCGCTGCCTTGACGAGATGCAGTGGCCGATCGATGCGGAGTACCACATAGCGGTGAAATACGGCGACAGCTATCGCGACGACTCGGACGAGCTTCTGGAGATTCCGGAGAGCGCCCAGAGCCTGAACGTGGCGTATATGATTTACGACACGGTGTCGCTGGCCATACCGATCAAGCACGTACACCCCCTGGGCAAGTGCAACCGCCAGATGAGCGCGATGCTGCGCAAGCACCGTGCCCGCAGCACGGAGGACGGCGACCAGGAGCTGGAGGACACGCTGATGGACGAGATGGACAGCATGGACAGCGCGTCGCAGAACACCGACCCGCGCTGGAACGCGCTGAAGGACATAGCTACCGACGGCGGCGACAGCGAAGACTAAACGAAACAACAAGCCGGCTGACATGAGCGCGCCAAGCGCGTGAGCGGAAGCGGCAGGCGGCCGATACGATGCCGCGACACAAAAATATACGACAAACAAGAAAACCAATAAACACTTAAAAAACTCATGGCACATCCTAAACGCAAACAGTCCAAGACTCGCACAGCCAAGCGTCGTACCCACGACAAGGCCGTAGAACCCACCCTTGCACTCTGCCCCAACTGCGGTGCGTGGCACGTTTACCACACCGTTTGCGGCGAATGCGGCTACTACCGTGGCCGTCAGGCAATCGTGAAGGACGCCGCCCTCTGATACAGTCAGAGCGCGGGTCGCAGTCAGACACATAGGCACAAGGCAGGAAAGTTCGACCACATGCCGGTCAGACCGCCGAGAGGGGCTTGAGAGAGCCCGTTGGAGGCGGATGCGGGCAGATGGGCGGACATTGCCGTTATAGTCCCACACCGAACGAGGCAAATAACGGACGGAGGCTCCGACTGATGGAAATCGCTGATGGAAGTCATTGATGGAAATCGCTGATGGAAATCAGGAGGGGGCAAGGTCCGTTGGAAATCGGCCGGCAGAGGTGCAGGGCGACGGCGATGGAACGACACCTGCCGGTGCCTGCAAGTCTGGCCAGCCATTCCCCCACCCCACACTCCCCTCGCAGCACACTCTGCTCCTCGCATCTATCCCCAAAGACAACCAAAGCACACTCCATACAATGACTACTGCCCGAATTTCCGGAATAGCATCATACCTTCCCGACGACATCCTCGACAACGACATGCTCTCGAAGATGGTCGACACGAACGACGAGTGGATCACCACCCGCGTAGGCATCAAACAGCGCCACATACTCCACAAGGAGAACACGGGCTCGTCCTACATGGGCACCATCGCCGTACAGCGCCTGATAGAGAACACGGGAATCAATCCCGACGACATAGACCTGGTGATCTGCGCCACGTCCAACCCTGACTACCGCTTCCCGTCGACGGCTTCGGTAATCACTTACCAGGCCGGCATCAAGCACTGCTATGCCTATGACATCCAGGCAGCGTGCGCAGGCTTCATCGTGGCCCTCCAGGACGCCACAGCCTACATACGCTCCGGCATCTACAAGAACATAGTGGTGGTATGCGCCGAGAAGATGTCGTCGATGGTTAACTACAAGGACCGTCAGACGTGCCCGCTGTTCGGCGACGGCGCCGCAGCCGTGCTGGTGCAGCCCACCGACGAGGAGGGCATGGGCGTGATCGACGCCACACTGCACGTGGACGGCGTGGGTCTGGAGTATCTGGTGATGCAGGGCGGCGGCTCGGTACACCCCACCACTCAGGAGACCCTGGACAAGGGCATGCACTATCTGTTCCAGGACGGCCGCCACGTGTACAAGCACGCGGTGACGGACATGCTGACCTCGTCGGTAGAGATCATGAAGCGCAACAACCTGACCGTTGACGACATCACCTATCTGGTGCCCCACCAGGCCAACCTGCGCATCATCGAGGCCGTTGCCGACAAGGCGGGCGTGCCGATGGAGAAGGTGCTGGTGAACATCCAGCACACCGGCAACACCTCGGCAGCATCAATTCCCATCTGCCTTGACGAGTACAAGAACCAGCTGAAGAAAGGCGACAAGATCATCCTGACGGCGTTCGGCGCCGGTTTCACCTGGGGCGCCATGTACCTGGTGTGGGACATGTAAGCACACACTGAACACGTTTTTGCCACAGCGCCAGGGCATTGAGATGCCCGGCACAGCCCTCCGGGGGCGGGCTGCGGCAAAAAAATCATAAAAAAATAGAACCCATCAAGGTTCTATTTTTGTTGTAATAGGACAGACACCGGCAGAAGTGCCGGCCGCGTTTCCGTGCGGGTAGCCGACGGGGACAGTCCTGCGGGCGCCGGGAGGGCTCATGAGGAGTGCTCCCGAGGGTTCCGGAGGAATGCTCCGGGAGTGCCCGGAGAACACGGGGCGCGGAGGAAATGCGAAATTTTATTACAACAAAAACACATAGAATCATGACTGACACCAACACACAGACCAACAGCGCCGCACCGGCAGCACAGCACCATGCAGGATTTGTAAACATAGTGGGCAACCCGAATGTGGGCAAGTCCACGCTGATGAACGACCTGGTGGGCGAGCGCGTAAGCATAATCACGAGCAAGGCGCAGACCACGCGCCACCGCATCATGGGCATAGTGAACACTCCGGAGTACCAGATAGTGTTCTCGGACACTCCGGGTGTGCTGTCGCCGAAATACAAGCTCCAGGAGTCGATGCTGAGCCAGAGCGAGGGCGCGCTGACCGACGCCGACATACTGCTGTATGTGACCGACGTGGTGGAGGATCCGACCAAGAATGCGGACTTTCTGGCACGCGTGGCCAAGGAGAAGGTTCCTGTGCTACTGGTTATCAACAAGATAGACTTGGTAAAAGACCAGGCCCAGCTTGAGGAGATAGTAAAGAAATGGCAGGAGCTTCTGCCCAACGCGGAGATATTCCCGACGTCGGCGAAGGAGCACTTCAATGTGGTGAACCTGATGAAGCGCATCGAGGAGCTGCTTCCCGAGCACGCGCCGTACTTCGGCAAGGACGCGCTGACCGACAAGCCGGCACGCTTCTTCGTGACTGAGATCATCCGCGAGAAGATACTGCTGAACTACGACAAGGAGGTGCCTTATGCCACTGAGGTGATAGTGGAGAAGTTCGAGGAGAAAGAGACTTCGATCCACATCATGGCAGTGGTTTATGTGGAGCGCGACTCCCAGAAGGGCATCATCATAGGCAAGGGCGGCTCTAAGCTGAAGCGTGTGGGCATAGAGGCCCGCAAGGACATCGAGGCCTTCTTCGGCAAGAGCGTGTACCTGGAGATATTTGTCAAGGTGGAGCCCAACTGGCGCAACCGCGACAACAAGCTGAAGCAGTTCGGCTACATAGAATGAAGCAATGTCGGGCGCCCGGAGGCGGCACATGCCGCTCCCGGGGCGTCCGCAACGAAACATACACATAACAACGGAAAAACAATAGAAGACAAGAGATGTCGCAGTTAGTAGCCATAGTAGGACGCCCGAACGTAGGCAAGTCCACCCTGTTCAACCGCCTCACCCAGTCGAGAACCGCCATTGTGGACGATACGGCCGGCACCACCCGCGACCGCCAGTACGGCAAGGTGGAGTGGAACGGCAAGGAGTTCTCGATAGTAGACACCGGCGGCTGGGTGGTGAACAGCGAAGACGTGTTCGAGAGCGAGATAAACAAGCAGGTTGAGCTGGCCATAGAACAGGCCGACGAGATACTGTTTGTGGTAGACGCCATGAACGGCGTGACTGACCTGGACGACCATGTGGCCGAGATACTGCGCAAATCGCGCAAGCCGGTTATCCTGGTTGCCAACAAGGTGGACAGCAACGACTGGCTGTACAATGTGCCTGAGTTCTACTCGCTTGGGCTCGGCGACCCGTATCCGGTGTCGGCTGTCAGCGGATTCGGCACGGGCGACCTTCTGGACGATGTTGTCAAGAAGCTTCCGGAGGAAGACCCCGACGAGAAGGCGCAGCTTGAGGACATACCCAAGTTCGCGATAGTGGGCAGGCCTAACGCCGGCAAGTCGTCGATCATCAACGCGTTCATAGGCCAGGACCGCCACATAGTGACCGACATAGCGGGCACCACGCGCGACTCCATCTACACGCGCTACAACAAGTACGGATTTGACTTCTATCTGGTTGACACGGCGGGTATCCGCAAGAAGGCGAAGGTGAACGAGGACATAGAGTACTACTCGGTGATCCGCTCCATCCGCGCCATCGAGGCCTCGGATGTGTGCATACTGATGATCGACGCCACCCGCGGCATCGAGGCTCAGGATGCGAACATCTTCTCGCTGATAGCCAAGAACAAGAAGGGCCTGGTGGTGGCTGTGAACAAATGGGACCTGGTCGAGAACAAGAGCCAGGCGGCTCTTGAGCACTTCGAGAACGCCATCCGCGACCGTTTCGCACCGTTTACCGACTTCCCCATCATCTTCACATCGGCACTGACCAAGCAGCGCATCTACAAGGTGCTTGAGACGGCCGTGGAGGTGTACCAGAACCGCCGCCGCGAGGTGCCGACTTCGCAGCTTAACACGTACATGCAGGAGGTGATTTCGGCCTATCCGCCACCATCGAACAAGGGCAAATATGTGAAGATCAAGTATGTGACGATGCTGAAAGGCTCGCAGGTACCCACGTTCATCTTCTTCTGCAACCTGCCTCAGTGGGTGAAGGAGCCTTATCGCCGCTATCTTGAGAACAAGATACGCGAGAAATGGGACTTCACCGGCTCGCCAATCAACATATTCATGCGCGAGAAGTAAGCTGGCCATCGGCACGAAAAGCGGCAAAGGGGCCGGGAATAACAGATTAAATGGCTTAATTGTTGTTAAGCACGCCGGCTAAAAAGGTTAAAATGGCATCCGATTGGGCAATTTTCCGTAAATTTGCCGCCAAATAGACGTCCGGGCCGAAGGAAGCGCAAGCGGCAAGAGCCGCGGAGCCTCCACGCCGAGCCGGGCAAGAACCAACTAAAACAGGTACTTATGAGCACCAATGTATTGACCACCCTCATTGAACGCCAGACGGCCAAATACGGCCAGCGCGCGGCTTATGCCTATCAGAAAGACGGAGAATGGGCCGAAGAATCGTGGGTCGAAATGGCTGAGAAAGTCAAGGCCCAGGCCTGCGCGCTCCAGATGCTGGGGATAGAGGAATGTCAGATGGTGGCCGTTTACTCTCCGAACCGCCGCGAGGTGATACTTTCGGACTTTGCAGCCTTTGCCAACCGCGCCGTTCCGGTGTCGATTTACTCGACGAGCAGTCCGGACCAGGTGAAATATATACTCAACGACTCGCAGGCCAAGCTGATCTATGTGGGCGAACAGGCCCAGTATGACTCAGTGCTTGCCGTTGCGAAGGAATGTCCGGCTCTGCAGCACATAGTGGTGCTTGACGGGGCTGTCAACACTGAGAACTGTCCGGTGCACGCGCTGACCTACGACGCGCTGCTGAGGATGGGCCGTGAGGCCGACGAGACAGTGCGGAAGGCCGTTGAGGCCCGTACCGCCCGCTCCACGGAAACGGACATAGCCACCCTGCTGTACACATCGGGCACCACCGGCGAGCCGAAGGGCGCGATACTGCCTCACTCGTGCTTCAACGCGGCAATGCGCATACACCACCAGCGCCTGACCATGCTGAGCGACGAGGACACGTCGATGTGCTTCCTGCCGCTGAGCCACATATTCGAGAAGGCCTGGACATTCTTCTGCCTGGACATGGGCATGAAAGTGTACATCAACACCGACCCGCACAACATTCAGAACTCGCTCCGCGACGTTCACCCCACGTGCATGTGCTCTGTGCCTCGCTTCTGGGAGAAGGTCTACACCGGCATCCAGGACAAGGTGGGCAAGATGGGGTGGATGAAGAAGATGCTGGTGAAGCGTGCGCTGAAGGTGGGTTACCGCCGCAACATGGACTATGTGCGTCTGGGCAAGAAGGCGCCGTGGCTGCTTGAGAAGCAGTACGAGTGGTTCGACAAGAAGATATTCGGCCCGGTGCGCCGCGTTGTGGGCGTGGACCGGGGCAACATATTCCCGACCGCGGGCGCTCCGCTGTCGGTGGGCATAGTTGAGTTCATGCACTCGATAGGCATCAACATACTGATAGGCTACGGCCTGAGCGAGACCACCGCCACAGTGACCTGCTACCCCGAAACGGGCTGGATTCCCGGGTCCGTGGGCACCAAGATGCCCGAGGTGGAGGTGCGCATCGGCGAGGAAAACGAGATACAGATCAAGGGGCCGACAGTGACCCGCGGCTACTTCAACAAGGAGAAGGAGACCGAGCAGGCGTTCACCGCCGACGGCTGGTTCCGCACGGGCGACGCTGGCTACTTCGACGCCGAGGGCCAGCTGGTGCTGACCGAGCGCATCAAGGACCTGTTCAAGACCTCGAACGGCAAATACATAGCCCCGCAGATGCTGGAGAGCCGTCTGGGTGAGGATAAGTTCATAGAGCAGGTGGCCGTGATCGGCGACCGCCGCAAGTATGTGACCGCCATCATCATTCCGGCATTCGAGGCTCTGAAGGAATATGCACGCCGCAAGAAGATAGAGTTCAAGACCAACGCCGACCTGATCCGCAACGCCGACATCAAGAAGATGATAGAGGCGCGCATAGAGCAGATGCAGGCCGACCGCGCCGGCTTTGAGAAGATCAAGAAATTCACACTGCTTCCGCACGAGTTCACCATAGAGAACGGGGAGCTGACGAACACCCTGAAGCTGCGCCGACCGGTAATCAACCGCCACTACGCGGAGCAGATCGAGGCCATGTACGCATAACAGGCGTTCAGACAGACATCGACAGAGGCATTCTCGAAGAGAGAGTGCCTCTGTTGCGTTTATGGGAGTTAGGTGTTAGGAGTTGGGAGTTAGGTGAGGGGGCGAGGGTTAATATTTGCTAAATATTGTTAAAGATAGGGACAATGCCAAGTGGAATACCAACGGCGTGAAGCGGCGTGGTTGCATATACGGCTGAAAAGTAGTAACTTTGCAGTACTTCGAAAGCGAAGGAGGCCGGGCGGCTTCCTTCGCTTCGTTTTGATGCGTAGGTCAAGCCGAGCATCCGGGAAATTACCGGGCGAGGCAGAGCCGGCGCATGCGGAATGAGAAAATCGGAGCAAGACGAAGGGCTATAAGGCGGATAGGCTTATAGGACGGATAAGACTTATGAGACTTATGAGACTTATGAGACTTATAAGACTTATAAGATTTATAAGACGTATAAGATTTATAAGACTTATAAGATTTATAGCTCTGGACTGAAACACTGAACACTGAAACACAGAAAGACAGAACATGATAGACAAGAACGAAGTCAGAAAAGTGGTTGAAGAGGCCATAAGCGGCACAGACCTGTTTGTGGTGGATGTAACCGTTAGCACGGACGACCGCATAGTGGTGACCGTGGACTCGCCGAGCGGCGTGGACATAGACGAATGTGTGGCCATCAGCCGCGCCATCGAGGCCGCCTTTGACCGCGACGTGGAGGACTATGAGCTGGAAGTGGGCTCGGCCGGTGTGACCGCGCCGTTCACAGTTCCGGAGCAGTACCGCATGAACGTTGGCAACCCCGTTGAGGTGCTGACACGCGACGGACGCAAGCTCCACGCCACGCTGACTGCTGTCAACGACGACTGCACGGCAGTGACCCTGGAGGCACCGCAGAAAGTGAAGGAGGAGGGGCAGAAGCGTCCCAAGACCGTGATGGTGCAGGAGGAGATGCCTGTGAGCAACATAAAGAGCATAGTGCGCGAGATCTGAGCCGCGCCCTGCACTTTCCAACCCCAAGACAAGAAAAAACGAAAAAAACAAGATAAAACCCAACAATGGCAAAGAAAGAGGCAAAACCCAACATGGTCGAGCAGTTCGCGGAGTTCAAGGAGCTCAAGAACATCGACAAGACAACAATGATTGCAGTGCTTGAGGAGTCGTTCCGCAACGTACTCGCCAAAATGTTCGGCACAGACGAGAATCTGGACGTGATTCTGAACCCTGACAAGGGCGATGTGCAGATATTCCAGAACCTGCTTGTGGTGCCCGACGGCGAGGTGACTGACGAGAACCGCCAGATATCGCTGAGCGACGCCCGCGCCGACAACGACCCCGAGGCGGAGGTTGGCGAGGACCACACCAAGGAGATCATCTTCGCAGACTTTGGCCGTCGCGCCATCCTGACACTGCGCCAGACCCTCCAGTCGAAGATCCTGGACCTTCAGAAGGAGGCTGTCTACAACAAGTTCAAGGAGATGGAAGGCGAAATGGTATCGGGCGAGGTGTACCAGACCTGGTCGCGCGAGACACTGATTCTGGACGATGAGAAGAATGAGCTTCTGCTGCCGAAGAGCGAGTCGATACCCCGCGACTTCTTCCGCAAGGGTGAGACTGTGCGCGCGGTGGTTGCCAACGTTGAGAACTCGAACAACAACCCGAAGATCACCCTCTCGCGCACGAACGAGAACTTCCTGCGCCGTCTGTTCGAGCTTGAGGTTCCTGAAATCCAGGACGGCCTGATCAACATCCGCGCCGTGGCCCGCATACCGGGCGAGCGCGCCAAGATAGCCGTGGAGAGCTA